>JBGSXH010000428.1:0-4945 GCA_041751515.1 Cyclobacteriaceae bacterium
CCGGCTTTGAAAGATATTCTTTTCGGGCCAACAGTGAATTTACCTTGGGTAGGCTAAAAGTAGGACAAACGCTTACTGCCGCCTATACGACGCGAAATAACGAACCTTATAGTGGTGGCCGTACACAGATGGAGCATATGATCAAGATGATTCCATATATCCCTGTATTTGATGAAACCAGAGTAGGTGGATTTGGCGGTGCGGAAACAAATGTGCTAGATGGGTCTGACCCGGAAAGTCCGGTATTGAATGCCAATCTGCATAGAAACACGGATCAGACCATGAAATTGCTTGGGACTGCTTATGCTGCTTATGAGATACTGGATGGACTTGAGTACAGGTTTGTGCTAGGGATGGATATGAACTTTGGCTATAATGACCAGTTTATGCCTGTTTACAATTCCCCAGGTCAATATCAATACAATAACCTGGCCCGCCTGAACCAGACCAGGAATGATTTCATTTCCCCAATGTTCTCAAATCAACTGACATATAGCAAAGATTTCGATCGGCATCATATTGATGCACTTGCTGTAGTAGAACAGCAGACATTTACCTTCAGGACAATGAATGCCACCGGGCAAACCGCCTTAACCAGCTCGATTGACCAGTTAAATATCGGTGAGAGCCCCACGATTAACGGTGCTAAGAACGAATATGCACTGATCTCCTATTTGGCCAGGGTTAACTATGACTTTGATGGAAAATATTTATTGGGTGCTTCTGTCAGAAGAGATGGTGGTTCCCGATTCGGTAATGATAAGTGGGGAACCTTTCCTTCCGTGTCTGCAGGGTGGAGAATCAGTGAAGAAGACTTTCTGCGAAACGTTCGTGCTGTCAGTGAATTGAAACTTAGAGGTAGCTGGGGGCAGGTAGGTAATGATAGAATTGGAAATTACCGATACCAACAAACTATCGAAGGACAACAGTTTTATGTGATACAAGGCAACCTTGTGCCTGGCTTCGCAGCCCGGGCTATGGCAAACCCGGAAATCAGATGGGAAACAACGACCATGGCCAACATAGGTTTGGATATGGGCTTTTTTGATAATAAGTTGACAGCCAGCGTGGAGTATTTCAACAATGAAACGAGCGATATGCTTTTACCGGTGCCAATCCCTCCTTCAAAAGGTTTTGAGCAAGGTCCGGTAGCCAACGTAGCCAATGTCGTCAACAAAGGGTTTGAGCTGACTACTAACTATAATGAGCGATCAGGAGAGTTTCAATGGAGTGTCGGTGGTAATATATCGTGGATTCAAAACGAACTAACCTCTTTAGGTAGAGGAAGCTCATTGCCAGGTGCCGGGTTTATTAATACTGGTCTTCCTGTTACCTGGACTGAAGAAGGAGAGCCGATTGGTTTTTTCTATGGATGGCAGACAGATGGTATATTTCAGACGCAGGAAGAAGTAGATGACCATGCATTCCAGTCTGAACAGACTGCTCCTGGTGATGTCCGCTTTGTAGATGTTAATGGTGACGGTCAGATCACGGATGAAGACAGGGTCAATATTGGCCATTTTCTACCTGATTTCGCTTATGGTATCAACGCATCCGCTAATTACAGAAATTTTGACCTAAGCATTTTCTTACAGGGTGTATCTGGCAACGAGATTCTCAATACTAACCGTTATCATCTTGAAGGAATGACTCGCTTGTTTAACTCAGGTACTGCGGTACTTGATCGTTGGACAGGACCAGGCACAAGTAATACCGTGCCTAGAGCAATAGTAGGAGACCCTAACAATAACTCCAGAATATCTGATCGTTTTGTTGAAGATGGTTCTTATTTAAGACTAAAGAACCTGACCATCGGCTATACCATGCCAGCATCTCTGGTCAATAGAGTTGGGGATGGATTTATCCAACGCATCCGTATCTACGCCACCTCACAAAACCTGCTTACCTTCACCAACTATACGGGTTACGATCCTGAGATTGGTGTAAGGCCAGATTTAAGTAACCAGGGTGGGCAGGTACAAACCTTAAACTCTGGTGTAGATTTTGGGCAGTATCCACAACCCAGAACATTCATAGGTGGTATCCAAATAGGTTTTTAATTTAATTAAAGCATGAATATGAAACTATATAATTTTATTAAACCATTACTATTGCTGCCGCTGGTATTTTCTTCTTGTAATGAAGATATCTTAGAAAAAACGGATCCTACGAATTTAGCGATTGAGAATTTTTTCGAAACGGAAGACCAATTACAATCTTCAGTAAATGGTATTTATTCAGCTTTGCAGGCCAGTGACCTGTACGGAAGGGAATATTTCTTCCTGCATGATATGCTTTCGGATGAAAATGAGCCTACTGGTGGCCTGGAGGCTCCTCGCAGAGCACTATTGCAGCATGACATTATCAGTGGTAATTTTATTATCACCAGTACCTGGAGAGGCTTTTATAGGGTAATCCAACGCGCTAACTTCGTAATTTCCCGTGCCGAACAGGTCCCGGATGTAGAAATTTCAGAAGCACAAAGAAATCGTTTGGTTGCAGAGGCAAGGTTTCTGAGAGCCTGGGCTTATTTTGAATTGGTGAGCTTATGGGGCGATGTGCCTTTGCTCTTGGAGCCTTCACTGGAAACAGATGGTAATCCTAGAGCGCCCGCAGAAGAGGTGTATGCCGTGATATTCGAAGATTTAACCTTTGCAGAGCAGCACCTTGATGTAAGATCCGCTTATCCTTCAGATGAACTAGGAAGAGTAACCAGAGGCAGTGCCCAGGCATTGGCCGGTAAAATCCATTTGTTCAGAAGTAATTATGCTGCGGCGCGAATTGAGTTAGAGAAAGTTATCGCTTCGGGTGAATACAGCCTGGTAGCCAGGTATTTGGATAACTTCGAAGAAGAAAACGAAAACAATCAGGAATCGATTTTTGAAGTGCAATTTTCTACAGCGCATGGATATGGAAACCCATGGGCTCCCGATGGCAATGGTATAGATGAGGTGACGTTTAGAGGACAGGAGTATATCCCGGTCACAGGATGGAATAATGTGAATCCACGACCAGACCTCATAGAAGATTTCGAAGAAGGTGACCCAAGGTTCAATTATAACTTCTATCAGGATGGCGATACTTATAATAATGGTCAAAATGTGATGGAAATAAGCAGACCAGGGTGGAGAAAGTATTCAAATGCTTACAAGCAACCTTCTGAGGATCAAATATCCGGCATTAACTTTCGGGTTATCCGCTATGCTGATGTACTTTCAATGATGGCAGAAGTTGAAAGCGAAACAGGATCTGCAGATGCTGCTATTGGTTTCATAAACCAGGTAAGAGCAAGGGCGGATGTCAATATGCCGGCCTTGGATACACCAGGCAGCCCCGCAGCGCTGTTCGAGATCATTGATCGCGAGAGACGAATAGAATTTGCTTCCGAGCAGGTGCGAAACCGCGACCTTCGTAGATGGCACCGGGAGGGCAAAATCAATTTAGCAGATAGGGTCCCTAACTGGCAGGAGCGGCATATGCTATTGCCAATATCTATAAACGAGATAGATAATAACGATGCTATCACTACTAATAATCCCGGTTATTAATATGACAGTATAGATAAGTTTTGTTTATTTGAATTTAAAGGGCCTCTCAGTTAGAGGCCCTTCTTTGCTTATGAATGCTAATCGTTTCCTATCTACCTTTGCTCTTATAGTCCTTATCTTTGGATGTAACCCCACTCCTGAACAGGAACCTCCCCTATTTGAGCTCTTATCACCAGACGCTTGCGGGGTTGATTTTAATAATGTTCTCATCGAAGACGATTCGCTCAATATTCTGGACTTCGATTACATGTACAATGGTGGTGGAGTCGCAGTAGGCGACTTCAATAACGATGGTCTACCCGATCTCTTTTTTACCGGTAATAAGGTCTCTTGCAGACTTTACCTGAACAGAGGCTCAATGCAGTTCGAGGACGTTACGGAAAAAGCAGGCTTAAAAACCAGCCAATGGGCAGAAGGTGTTACCCTCGTAGACATTAATAATGATGGTTTGCTCGACATTTATATTGCTACATCTACAGGATATAGAAACGAAACCAACGCAAACCTCCTCTTTATCAATTCCGGCCTATCGGCTGATAGTATTCCCAGGTTTGAAGAGCAGGCGGCAGCCTACGGTATAGCAGATACTGGGTATAATACTCAGGCTGCATTTTTTGACTATGACCAGGATGGAGACCTGGATTTGTATGTGCTTTCTAATGCATTGGAGGGCAACGAACGAACAAGAACCCGCCCAAGAAAGCTAGACGGTGAGGGAATGAGCACCGATAAGCTGTACCGCAACAACGGCAATGGCACCTTCACAAATGTCTCGGAGGAAGCAGGAATTCTGGTGGAAGGTTATGGATTAGGGCTTGCTATTGCTGATATCAATAAAGACGGACTACCGGATATCTATGTAGCCAACGATTTCCTAAGCAATGATATTTTGTACATTAATAATGGCGACGGCACTTTTACCAACAGGATCAAGGAAATGCTGAAGCACCAAAGCATGTTTGGCATGGGAACCGACGTGGCGGACTACAATAACGACGGGCTTGCAGATATTGTGGTACTGGACATGATGCCTGATAAAAACCTGCGACAAAAAACGATGTTCTCCAATATCCAATACGATCGTTACATGCAAAACATCAGCATGGGGCATGAACCGCAGTTTGTGCGCAATACGCTGCAACTTAACAACGGCAAAGGACCCAATGGGCTGCACTCATTCAGCGAAGTGGCACAAATGGCTGGAGTCTATAAAACAGACTGGAGCTGGGCACCATTGTTTGCCGATTTTGATAATGACGGGCTGAAAGATCTCTTCATTACCAATGGTTACGGAAAAGATGTTACTGATATGGATTTTGTGTCTTACGGCAATTCCATGCAACAATTCGGTACACCGGCATCCAAAAAGGCCCGTGCATTTGAAGAAATGGGAAAAT
>JBGSXH010000429.1:0-14277 GCA_041751515.1 Cyclobacteriaceae bacterium
CGGAATGACGGCTATTGTTAGCTACGTTCACTTAGCAATAAACCATGGATTCAGCATATCTTCTCTATTATATTGGAGGGCTGTCATCTCCGGGTATTTTAGCACCATGCCGCCGGCATTTTCCAAAATGGCCTGGGCAGCGGCGGTGTCCCATTCCATGGTGGGGGCAAAACGAGGGTATATCTGCGCTTTGCCTTCAGCGAGCAGCATGAACTTCAGTGAACTGCCCATGCTCAGAGTATTGACGCCCTTGTATTGCGCGATAAATTCGCTGGTCTCTTCGCTCAGGTGCGAGCGGCTGGCAACCACAGTTTTTACAGCTGCATCTGCTTTAATCTTAAGTTGGCTTTCTTTTCCATTTTCAATTTTCCATGCGCCCGTGTAGGGGTCTGCATAGTAAAGCACATTGAGTACCGGGGCATATAAAACGCCGGCGATGGCTTTGTGCTCATGAATAAGGGCGATATTCACCGTGAATTCACCGTTTTTTTTGATGAACTCTTTGGTGCCGTCCAGTGGATCTACCATCCAGAAATAGGGCCAGGCTTTTCTTGTTTCGTAGGGGATATTGCTGCCTTCTTCTGAAAGCACCGGCAGTTCCGTTGCTGCCAGGTGCTGCATAATCACTGTATGGGCGGCCTCATCTGCAGCAGTCAAAGGCGTTTCATCTTTCTTGGCCCGAACATCCCAGGCATTGCTATGGTATATTTCCAGAATGGCCTTGCCACCTGCCAATGCTGCTTTTTTGGCAATGGCCATGTATTCCTGAAGCGTTGCGCTGTCTAAAGCCATAATTATCGGTTTTGCATGATCATCCCTGCGGCCAGGGTTTCGTTGGTATTTTCATCGACCAGAATGATGCCTCCGGTGTTCCGGTTGCGCTTATAGCTATCGTAGAAGATGGGCTGTGCTGTGCGGATGCTAACCCGGGCAATACCGTTCATCGGTACTTCCGACACATGCTCAGCACGGTGCAGGGTGTTGATATTTACCTCGTACTGAATTTCCTTGATCATGGCCACACAAGTCTGTGTAGTATGACGTAGGATGACTTTGGTGCGGCCTTGCAACGGCTTTTGGTGCATCCAACAGAGCATTACTTCCAGGTCCTGTCCGATATGCGGCTGGTTGTTGGGCCTGACAATCATATCTCCCCGGTCGATGTCGATATCATTTTCCAGGGTCATGGTAACGGACATGGGCGCAAAGGCTTCCTGAATACTTTCGCCTGCAAAGTCAATGCTTTTTATCTTTGTCGTAAAACCCGATGGCAGCGCCTTTACCTCATCACCGGGTTTAAAAATACCCCCAGCGATGCGGCCGGCATAACCCCGGTAATCCTGATGTTCCTTGGTATGCGGGCGGATGACCATCTGTACCGGAAAACGACAATCCACATGGTTCTGGTCGCCAGCAATATGCACATGCTCCAGCAGATACAACAGTGACGTTCCCTGGTACCAGGACATATTTTCTGACCTGTTCACTACATTATCACCTTCCAGCGCAGAAATGGGAACAAACTGAATGTCTTTGACGTCTAATTTTGAGCTGAATGCCTTGAACTCCCGAACGATATCATCATACACCTTTTCATCATAGTTCACCAGGTCCATTTTGTTGACACAAACAATAATGTGCGGAATGCCTAGCAGTGATGCGATAAAGGCATGTCGGTAAGTTTGCTCCAACAGTCCTTTGCGCGCATCGATCAGGATGATCGCCAGGTTAGCAGTAGAGGCGCCGGTGACCATGTTCCGGGTATATTGGATATGACCGGGAGTATCGGCGATGATGAATTTTCGCTTAGGAGTAGAAAAATAACGGTAGGCAACGTCGATGGTAATGCCTTGTTCTCTTTCGGATTTCAGTCCGTCCGTTAAAAGGGAAAAGTCCACATAATCGAAACCCTTTTTAATGCTCGACTGCTTAACAGCATCGAGCTGGTCCTGAAAGATAGATTTTGAATCGTATAATAAACGACCGATCAGTGTGCTTTTGCCATCGTCTACACTGCCTGCCGTGGTGAATCTTAATAGTTGATTTTCTTCGATCATGATATTTTTAAAAAAGCCGGCAACCTGGCCGGAGAATGATGGATGATATGCTATGATTGATGGTACAATGTAAATTACCCTAGAAGTAACCGTTTCTTTTGCGGTCTTCCATGGCCGTTTCAGAGCGTTTGTCGTCTGCTCTTGTGCCCCTTTCAGTGGAGCGTACCGTTGCTATTTCCTGAATGATTTTCTCCAGGGTATCGGCATCAGACTCTACTGCACCGGTAATGGGCATATCCCCGCAGGTACGGTAGCGGATGCGTTTGGTTACAGGGCTTTCATCCGGCTTTAAGTTGAGGTATTCCGAATTGGCCAGCCACACGCCATCGCGGTCGATGCATTCGCGCTCATGGGCAAAATACAGTGAAGGAAGGTCGATATTTTCCTGCTGAATATATTGCCATACGTCCATTTCTGTCCAGTTAGAGATCGGGAAAATCCGGAAATGCTCGCCATAATTCTTGCGGCCATTAAAGAGGTTCCATAACTCCGGTCGTTGGTTTTTAGGATCCCACTGACCGAATTCATCTCTGTGTGAGAAAAACCTTTCTTTGGCCCTGGCTTTTTCTTCGTCACGGCGGGCACCACCCATGGCCGCATATATTTTATGCTGCTCTAGGGTATCGAGCAGGGTTACTGTCTGTAAAGCGTTTCGGCTGGCATTGGCTCCGGTTTCTTCCCGGGCACGACCCTTGTCGATGCTGTCCTGCACAGAACCGATGATGAGCTGTACATTGAGCTTTTCTACCAAGGCGTCGCGGAAGCTGAGGGTTTCCGGAAAGTTATGACCGGTATCAATGTGGATCAGCGGGAAAGGAATGCGGGCAGGGTGGAAGGCTTTTGCCGCCAGATGAGCCAGTAAAATGGAGTCTTTGCCACCGGAAAACAGCAGTGCCGGTCGCTCGAATTGTGAAATGACTTCACGGATGACATAGATGGCTTCTGCTTCAAGCTCTTTTAAATGAGGGAGATAATATTGGTGCATTTATCTAAGGGAAATTTTGTTCAATAATTGATTTTGGAGGATGGCAATACAGCCTTCCAGACTTTCAGTAGCTGTATTGACAGTGATATCAGCATTTTCCGGCTTCTCATAAGGGGATTGTATGCCGGTAAAGTCTTTAATTTCGCCACGCCGGGCTTTCTTGTACAGGCCTTTTACATCCCGCGATTCGCAAACCTCCAGCGGACAATCTACGAATACCTCGATGAACCTATCAGCTCCGATGATCTCGCGCACCTTTCGACGGTCTTCTTGATAAGGGGAGATAAAGGCGGTAATGACGATCAACCCTGCGTCAGCCATCAGCGCTGCCACTTCACCAATTCTGCGCAGGTTTTCCTTGCGGTCGGTTTCGCTGAATGCCAGGTCTTTGTTCAGGCCCGTGCGGATATTGTCTCCATCCAGTAGAAATGTCTTATGGTCCTGCTGATAAAGTGCCATCTCCAGTGCATTGGCCAGGGTAGATTTTCCTGAACCGGAATAGCCCGTTAACCAGATCACCAGTCCTTTTTGCTGCAGAAGATGTTCGCGCATGGTCTGAGTGACAGTGCTTTCGTATGGGAATATATTAGCCATGGATAATGCTGAATTTGAAACCTATAAAGGTAATACATATAAGGGTGTAAATCAAAGTAAGCGGGAAGCCCAGCTTAAAGTAGTCGCCAAAGCGATAATTCCCGGGCCCCATGACCATCAAATTGGTTTGGTAGCCAATGGGTGTCATAAAATCTGCCGATGCTGCAAAAGCGATGGTCAGGAAAAGTGCCTGGTGAGGCAGGCCGCTTAAGGTGGCCATTTCCAGGGCAATAGGGAACATCATGGCCACTGCCGCTGCATTGGTGATCAATGAGGTAAGCAATGTGGTGAGTACAAACATGACGATGATGAGTACTATGCCCGGGCTATCGCCCGTTACAGCATTAATAGTCGATGCTACAAGTTCTCCTGCTCCTGTGCTGATAAGCGCAGTACCGATGGCCAGTGAGCCTACCAGCAGCGTGATCAGCTCCAAATCCAGTACATTTTTGATGTCTTTCAGATCAATGAGCCTGGAAATGATCATGGTGGTTATGGCCAGGCCACAGGCCATAAAAAGATCCAAAGGGCCAGCGATGCCCAGCAGCAGTAGGGCCAATGCCAGTGCAGCACTGCCTTTCTGAAAGGCAGCCGGTTTAGTTTCTGGAATGTCTCCGGGAGATAAAAGCAGCAGCTCCCGACTTTGGTTGATATTGGCAATGCTTTCAGGTTTGCCCAATAGCAGGAGCAAATCGCCTTCTTTCAAAAAGGTTTCTCCGATTTTTTGAGAAATTCTTCGTCCTCTGCGATGCAAGGCCACAATGCTGGCGCCATACTGCCTTCGAAAATCCGAGGATTTTATTTTAATACCTGCCAATGAAGAACCTACCGGAATAATGACTTCCATGAATGTAGCGGCTTCTTCACTGTCTGCATGCCCCTCCATGCTGAGTGTCAACCCGGTATTTTCTTTTAGTAGGCTGGCGATGGCTTGGGTGTCTCCGGCAAAAAACAGCATATCCTGCTCCTGTATGACCTCCTCAGGGTTCACCGGTGCGATCGTGCGTTCTTTTCTCAGTATCTCTACCAGGAATAAGTCATTTAGCTTTCGCAGACCGGCGGCTTTTACGCTCTTTCCGATGATTTGTGCTCCTTGCTGTACCCTTGTTTCTACAATGTACTCTTCGCGGTGCTCCTGAAAATGCTGGAGCTGACTTTCACGCTCCGGTAAAAGTTGGTCTGCAAAAAAATACAAGTAAATGATCCCGGATGTCGCCACGCAGATGCCCAGGTAAAAAAAATCATCAAAACCCAGCAACTCATAGCCATATTCGGCAATAAGCCCATTCAAAACCATATTGGTGGAGGTACCGATGACGGTGATCATCCCTCCCAGGATGGTGGCAAAAGAAAGCGGAATCAGTAGCTTAGATGCAGCATAGCCCTTTTCCTGTCCCCAGCTTTTGACATAGGGAATCATGAAGGCCACTATAGGCGTATTGTTTAAGACAGCAGACATGCTGCTGGTGGTGAGCATCATCCGAAGCAGAAACTGCTTTGGGCTTAGTTTCAAGCTGAATATCTTTCTGAAAAAATCGGTGCCCAGCGCTTTTTTTAGTCCGGAGCTGACAATGATCAGCAGAAAAATGGTAATGATTTGCTTATTTGAAAGCCCTTTTAACACCTCCTCAGGACTGAGCACTCCACTCAATAAAAAGAGTAAGACCGTAAACAGGAACAGCAGGGCAGGTCTGGCCCAGTTTCTGAACAGGGCAATGACCAGGAATGTCAGTGCGCCTAAAACAAGGTATGAATGAAATACTTCCGGAATGATCAATGGGGAGAGCTTGCTATGTTTAAGCCGGCAATTTATAAAATATTAAGCAACTTGAGTGATTCCGTAGTATTTTATATGACTGATACTTTCTCTGCTGTTTAATTTGGCTTCTTTTAAACAGACCCGTATTATATGTGGGAATATTAGCTTTAGTCATGTATAATATGCTATCTGATTTTGCAGTGACTCAAAGGTACGTTTCACCTTCCTCGCGCTTGCGGATGAACCTGGCAGGATTACCATAGAGCACGTCATAGTCAGCGAAACCTTGTAAAACCAGAGCACCGGCACCAACAAGACTGTGTTGTCCGATGTGGCAACCATGCTTAATCACTGCCCCCATGCCGACAATGCTGTGCGCGCCAATGCTAACGTTTCCGCCCAATGTGGCGCCGGGGCCGATACTTGCAAAGGGATGAATATGATTATCATGGTCTACGGCTACCCTGGTATTCAAAATTGTAAAATCTTCTATGAAGGTATCGCTGTTGATGATGACACCGGCCATAATGGCTACGCCCTGCCCAATTTTAACGTTTTTGCCGATCTGAGCGTAGGGGTGGATTGCACTGGTAAATTGTATTTCAGGGAATAAAGAAGTGATATTGTCCTGTACCAGTTTTCTTTCCCAGTTATCACCAATCGCTACAAAAAAGTGACAGCCGGGATGCTTTTGCAGCAGAGAGGGAATGTCTTTGTCCTGCCCTAGTATTTCATAGCCAAAGAAAGGAGTGCCGGCATATTTGGCTTTGTCCAATAGTCCCAGGACTGTGTATTCGCCTTGTTTTTCAAAAATGTCGATGATGACCTTCGCATGACCGGAAGCTCCTATTATGACGACTTTTTTGTTTTGCATAGCTTAGGAAAATATGTTCAACAGGGTTGAGGTAAATGGTATGTGCCAATTACTGTTTCAAAAATTTCAATGCTTGTTTGAAGCGGGCTTGTTCGTCTTTGACCATCACCATATAGTAGCCGGGTGCAAGGTCTTTGACATCAATGCGAAAGCTATTGTTGCCGATGGTTTCCATCGAGACATTGACAGGATTGCCAATAATGTTGAATACTTCGACGGTAATACCTTCAAGTCCGGCCTTCTTAATATCGATATTTAGTACATCGTTTGCTGGATTAGGATAAATAGAAAGCGGTTTTTCTTTCGCAGAGGGAAGGGCAGGGAAGTCCTGTGCCATGCTTGTCTGGAAGAAAAAGCAAATGCAAAAACATGAAAGCAGTAATAGTCTGTCGATAAGCATGGTCTTTATGGGTAATCATTCTTATAACAATATAAGCAATTTATGTTCCGCAAAGTTCTACTGTTGGCTATTGCTTAAGTATTATCTTAGCAGATTGCTTACATGGATAAGACGCATGTTTTTCTCAAAAAGTTGTAAGTATACACCTAGGTGCTGTGTGATTAATGCAAAACACAACTGAGGGATGAATATAATAATCTCCACTAAAATGACCGCTCTGATCTTAACGGTTCTCCCGCAAGAAGCAAGACAGCTTGAGGCAATTGAAAATCATCCTATACTGATGAAACGCCTTATTCCAGCACTCTCTCCACCAAAGGAAGTATGCCATTCAGGATAAGGCTAATGCCAATGGAAAGCACAATAAAGCCCATCATGCGTGAAAGCGCGGCCATACCACCTTTGCCGAGAAAGTCATTCAATTTTTCTGCACTTCTCAACACAAAAAAACAAATGGTAGCCACTGCTACTATGGCAAGGACCATGTACAGGTACTCCAGGTACCCTTTAGCTTTGTCGAACATGCCTATGGTAACGGCAATGGAGCCTGGCCCGGAGAGCATGGGCATTGCCATCGGCGTAAAGGAAATATCATCTTTTTCAATACCTTCCTGCCTTACTTCTTTGGCAATTGGCTTCCCTTTATGAGAGCCGGGGCTCAATAATGCAAAAGCAGATTTTACGATCAATATGCCACCGGCAATGCGAATGTCCTCAATGCGTATACCGAAAAAATTAAGAATAAAGGTGCCCGCAAAGAAGAAAACCACCAATATGCCCACCATATAGATGCAGGCCTTTAAGGCCTGCTCATTCCTGGTCTTTTTGTCCAATTCCTGGGTAAGGGAGATAAATACCGGTGTAGCTCCAAACGGGTTGACTACAGAAAATAAGGCCGAAAATGTAGCCAGTAATACTTCCATGGGAATAATTTTGCCACAAAGCTACGGTTTATTTTATGATCCTGAAACTATTATCTTGGAATGAATATTACCTGTCGGTTAAGTATGATTTTGTAGGTTCCAGAGGGCAGCGGTCAAGGTATAGATGCGACGGCTTTTACGATCCGGATGAATGTGAGGGACGCTATACATTAGCGAGAGCCGCAAGCCATCGAATGCATGATGTTTGAAACCACATATTCATGAAGAAGCGAAATCTTGTATCGTAATTATTGTACTACGCCCTTTCAAGAGTCAGTATAATCTGTCCGAAAATATTTTACTGACCGCCAATGGTTTTCCAGGCTTTGCCTATTTGGCCGATCAGCAGGCTGGGGGTCATGGACAGCATGCTGTGCTTTTTGGCAGCCAGGTCTCCGGCTTTGCCATGGAGGTATACCGCAATAATGCAGGCTATTTCGGGATTGTACTGCTGTGCCAATAGGGCGGCTATCATGCCGGTCAGGGCATCGCCACTTCCGCCGGTAGCCATACCAGCATTGCCAGTGGCATTGAAGAAAACCTTACCATTGGGCATGGCAATGCTGCTGTACCTGCCTTTTACCAGCAGGATTACTTTATGCTGTCGCGCAAATGCCTGTTGCTTTTCAAGCCTTTCCAAGCTATTGTCAAAGTCACCTACCAACCTTTTGAATTCTCCGGGATGGGGTGTGAGTATGCTATTTTCCGGTAGTCTATTAAACAGCTCAGGCTTGCTTGCTAAAATGTTCAGGCCATCGGCGTCGACAACCATGGGTTGATCATATTGATTCAGCAATGCCTCGAAAGTCTCCTTGGTCAGCTCGTGCTGTCCTATGCCTGGCCCTATGGCAATGGCATTATAGCCAGCAATGTCAGGGAGTTGGCTGATAAAATCGTGGTGAGCATCTGGCGAAATCATCGCTTCCGGTATTGCAGTCTGCAAAGGTATGGTGGCGCTGCCCGGGGCATGTACCGTAAGCAAACCTACACCTGAGTGCAATGCAGCATTTGCACAGAGCAATGCAGCGCCGGCTTTGCCCAGGCTGCCTGCAAATATCAGGAGTCTTCCAAAATCACCTTTATGCTGAAAGGCACCCCTGCTTTTGAGATGCTGGCTGATGAATGCCGGAGTGAGTAAGGTATAATCACTGTGGAGCGCTGTCAGCACCTGAGGATGCAGTCGAATATCCACGATTTCCCATTCTCCGACATAAGGAAGGTTTTCAGGCATTAAAAAAGCCAGCTTTGGCACCTGAAAGCTAATGGTCCGTTGTACCTCCATGACGCTGAGGTGTGGATCGGCCGGGCGATCGTCCATCAGTCCGGTGGCAATGTCTACTGCGACAATAATTTTTTCCAGCTGATTCACATGGTCAACGAGCTGCTGCAGCCAGCCTTCCAGCGGACGGCTGAGTCCTGAGCCCAGCAATGCATCAATGAGGATATTATATTTTGAAAATTGTGGCAGCGCTTTTTCCTCAGAAAGGATGTGGATGCTGCCCATCGCCTTAAATTTTTTGTAGTTTGCTTTAAAATCATCCGATCCTTTGCCTTTGGGGTCGGTGACAAAAGCGGCAACATCATATCCCCTTTGCTGTAAAATGCGTGCTATTGCCAGGCCGTCGCCGCCATTATTTCCTGTGCCGCATAAAACTGCCACACCATGCCCCCGTTGATAATGCTGACAGAAAACTTTTACAAAGGCTTCAGAAGCCCGCTCCATCAATTGCCAACTGCTGATAGGTTCATGGCTAATGGTATAAGCATCCGCTTCTTTAACTTGTGCTGCGCTGAGGATTTTCATGTGTGTATTTTTTAAAGGCCACTGGCTTGTCCCGCTGCTTGCGGGCGAATCTTGCTGACCACAACTGTCATTTTTCTAAAGGTAAGAATATTCATCCTTCGATTGGTGTTTAGCCTGATTAGGAAGATCTTATGCTATTGATTGGTTTACACCATTAAAACTGCTGACTTTGAATTTGTTTTGAAAAGGCAGATACAAATACGGTAGTATTGGCTATATCCCACAATAGAAAATACCCGCCAGGTATAATTCCTGGCGGGTATGGTGTGTTCATGCGGCAACAAGGCTTTATGTATGAAGATCAGAACGCGGCGTTATCGGGCGTTCTTGGGAAAGGAATGACGTCGCGGATATTGCTCATGCCCGTAACGAAGAGCATCAGCCTTTCGAACCCTAGCCCGAAACCACTGTGCGGTGCGCTGCCAAAACGGCGGGTATCCAGGTACCACCACATCTCTTTTTGGGGGATGTGCATCTCATCCATCCTTTGGGTAAGTTTATCCATGCGTTCTTCCCGCTGAGAGCCACCGACAATTTCACCGATGCCCGGGAAAAGTATGTCCATAGCTGCCACGGTTTTATTATCCTCATTTTGTCGCATATAAAACGCCTTGATTTCTTTCGGGTAATCGAAGAGAATGACTGGCTTTTTGAAGTGTTTTTCAACCAGAAAGCGTTCGTGCTCCGACTGTAAATCAGTTCCCCAGCCTTCTATCGGATATTTGAATTTTTTCTTTTTGTTCGGTTTAGAGTTTTGAAGAATATGAATGGCATCAGAATAGCTCACCCTTTCAAAGGGGCTGTCTTTCACAAAATTCAGCTTTTCCAGGAGGCTTAGTTCACTCCTATCCTCCTGCTTTTTATTTTTATCTTCTTCTCTGGCGCGCTCATCGAGGAAAACGAGTTCGTCCATGCAATGGTCCAAAGCATAGTTGACAAGGTATTTAAGCAATTCTTCCGCCAGGTCCATGTTGTCCTGCAGGTCGTAAAAAGCCATTTCAGGCTCTATCATCCAGAATTCTGCCAGGTGGCGGGTGGTATTGGAATTTTCTGCCCTGAAGGTAGGTCCGAAAGTATAAATTTCCGCTAGCGACAATGCCGCCAGCTCTCCTTCTAATTGACCGGAAACGGTGAGGTTGGTTTCTTTCCCAAAGAAGTCTTGCCTAAAATCCACGGCTCCTTGTTCATTTAAAGGAGGATTTTGCGCATCCAAAGTCGTTATCCTGAACATTTCTCCGGCACCTTCTGCATCGGATGCAGTAATGATGGGGGAGTGAAGATTAAAGAAGCCTTTTTCGTGAAAGAAATGATGGGTGGCGTAAGCCATGGCATGGCGCATTCTGAAAACTGCTCCAAAAGTAGTGGTACGCATGCGCAAATGGCCCATTTCCCGGAGGAACTCCATAGAATGTTTCTTAGGCTGTAATGGGTAGCTTTCCGGATCTGCACCGCCGAGCACTTCTATATTTTCGGCCAGTATTTCCACTTGCTGGCCCTGGCCCTGTGAAGCCACCAGCTTGCCCTGCACCGCAATGCAGGCGCCCGTATTGATCTGCTTTAAAATACTTTCGGAGATGTTGGCAGGATCTGCCACTACCTGGATATTATGGATGCAGGAGCCGTCATTGAGCGCAATAAATGCGACATGCTTATTTCCTCTTTTGGTCCTTACCCAGCCCTTCACGACCACCGTACTGTCTACGGCATCGGATGCTAATAACTTGCTTATTTTTGTTCTTTTCAAACCTGACACTTGCTTAACTATTGTATGCTTTTTGCCGTTACATAAAAATAAATTGGGCGCCTGAGCGCCTTATTTTTATGACTATTGACAATGATAAAGGTATCGAATACCGAGGCAAAAAAACGATAAATTGACCTTTTTATCAAAGAAACGTGGAAATATAATATCTTGCAGAAGATTTTGAGAAAGCCATATATATTTAGAAGGATATGCAGAAACTTGGTTTAAACCAGAGTTTATCACAAAAACTCTCCCCGCAGCAGATTCAGTTTATAAAACTGCTACAAATTCCGACTGCAGAATTGGAGTCCAGGATTGAAGAGGAGCTGGAGGTGAATCCCGCGCTGGAGGAGGGTAAGGACAATAACGCGGAGGAAGCCGGTGATAATAATGAAGAGTTTGAAGATAGCAGCTCAGAAAAGGATGACGAAGTAAATGTAGAAGATTACCTGCGCGACGACGATTTTAGCGGCTATAAAATGCAGGGCGATGGCGGCTTTAATGAAGATGATGACAAGGAAATGCCCATTGCCACTACCTCTTCTTTGAACGATCAGCTCATGACGCAACTGGGCTTTTTGGGGCTTGATGACAGGCGCTATATCATTGGTAAACAGCTGATTGGCAGCATTGAAAGTGATGGCTATATTCGTCGGGATACAGAGGCGATCATCAATGACCTGGCCTTCAGTCAGAACGTTGATACCGATGAAGATGAGGTAGAGGAAATATTGCGCAAGGTGCAGGGTTTCGACCCTCCGGGCATTGCTGCCAGAAGTTTGCAGGAATGCCTTTTACTGCAACTGGAGCGCAAAATGGATCAGAATATTGCTGTAAAATTAGCTACCCAGATCATCGATGATAACTTTGAGGAGTTTACTAAAAAGCATTATGATAAGATAAAGCGCAAGCTCAGTATCAAAAGTGATGATGAGTTGAAGGATGCCATCACCGTGATTACCAGGTTGAATCCCAAACCGGGAGGGAGCTCCTCGGGACTGGTAAAAACACAGTACCTCATTCCGGACTTTATTCTGATTAATAATGACGGCAAACTGGAGCTGAGTCTCAACAGCAGAAATGCCCCGGAGTTGAAAGTCAGCCGTTCCTATTCGGACATGTTTGAAGCGTATGACAAGGGCAATAAAAAAGACAAAAAGCTCAAGGATACAGTCACTTTTGTAAAGCAAAAGCTGGATTCTGCCAAGTGGTTTATCGATGCCATCAAACAGCGGCAGCAAACGTTGCTGAATACAATGAATACCATTATCAAATATCAATATGATTTTTTCCTGGAAGGTGATGAGAGCAAGTTGCGACCGATGATCCTGAAAGATATTGCCAATGAAATCGGGATGGATATTTCTACCGTTTCCAGGGTAGCCAATTCTAAATCGGTGCAAACAGAATTTGGTATTTTTCCGTTGAAGTACTTTTTCTCGGAGGGCATCGCCACGGAATCCGGAGAAGATGTCAGCAGCCGGGAGGTCAAGCATACTTTGAAAGGATATATTGAAGCAGAAGATAAAAGAAAGCCTTTGTCTGACGATAAGCTGGAAAAGCTATTGAAAGAAAAAGGATATAATATTGCCCGCCGGACGGTTGCCAAATACCGGGAGCAGTTGAACATCCCTGTTGCCAGATTAAGAAAGGAATTATAGTGAAGGATAAAATTGCCGGATTTATTTCCGTGGTAATGCATCCTTTGCTGATGCCTACGTTCTTATTTGCTATACTTTTCTATGGCACAACTTTCGCCGCTAACCCTCTTACGCCGGAGAGCAGGATCAACGTCCTGGGCGTAATCAGTGCATTTACCCTTTTTCTGCCTCTTTTTAGTGTCGTGGTGTTACGATATGCCAATTTGCTTGGCAGTTTCACGATGCGGGAAAGGGGGGAGCGCATTATCCCATTTTCATTTATTTCGGCCTTTTATGTATTATTAAGCTATTTGTTCATTACTAAGGTGCAAATGAATGCTTTGGTGTTGGTGAGTATTACTGTAATTACCGTACAGGTCCTGCTGTTGACGATTATCACCCTGTTTTGGAAAATCAGTGTCCACAGTATTGGCATCAGCGGCGTGTTGGGCGTGCTGGTTGCTGTGGCCATGAAATTCCCGGAAGCAAACTTGCTTTATCCTATTATTTGCATCATATTATTGACAGGTTTAACCATGTCGGCAAGATTACAATTAAATGCCCATACACCTGCAGAAGTGCTGGCAGGAGGGTTAATGGGGTTTTTATTGAGTTTTGGTGCCTTATATTTTTACATTTAAAATCATATCATGTTTGAATTTTTAAAGCTTGAAAAGCAGAATGGCCTTGCTACCATTACTTTGAACAGGCCTGAGGTTTTTAACGCTTTTAATAACGGCTTATCTTTCGAATTACAAGACGCATTGAAGGATGTTGGCAGAGATGCTGAAACCAGGGTGGTCGTCATTACAGGTGCCGGCAAGGCATTTTGCTCTGGTCAGGATTTGAAGGATGCAGCTGCTCAGAAAGACAGAAGCTTCTCGGAATCTATCCACAAGCGCTATAACCCTATTATAAAGGCCATTCGTACAATGGATAAGCCTGTGATTTGCCGCTTGAACGGGGTTGCGGCGGGTGCAGGCTGCTCGCTGGCGCTGGCCTGCGATTTAATTGTGGCTGCAGCAGAAGCCAGTCTTATAGAAATATTCATCAACATAGGACTGGTGCCGGACAGTGGATCATCTTATTTTTTGCCAAGGCTATTGGGCAGTGCCAAAGCTTTTGAATTGGCTACAATGGGCTCTAAAGTAAAAGCAGAAGAAGCCCTTCAGCTCGGTCTGGTAGCGAAAGTAGTGCCTTTAGAAAATCTGGATGAAGCAGTGAGTACCTATACGGAATATTATCGTAATGCACCTACAAAATCAATTGGATTGATAAAGAAGATGTTGAATAAATCCCAGCATGCCAGCCTCGAAGAAATGCTCGATTATGAAGCGTATTGCCAGGATATTGCCGGCAGCAGTGAAGATTATAAAGAAGGAGTAAAGGCATTCATGGAAAAAAGAAAACCAGAGTTTAAAGGCAAATAGCAAGGTTCTTCACGAAGACTACCCGAAAGCAAAAAGGCTAAAGTTATTCCCGGAAGAATAGCTTTAG
>JBGSXH010000430.1:0-1816 GCA_041751515.1 Cyclobacteriaceae bacterium
CGTGGCCGCGTCAATGTCCTTGTAGGTATCCAGCACCGCCTGCATGTCCTCCAGTTTGTAGTCTTCTCCGACACCCGGAAACCCTGCCACGATGGTCGTAATGAGCTTTTGCTGTTCGTGACTGCTGAGCGTATTCAGGTAAGCTTTGGCTTTTTCCTGCTGCGCAATGGTATAAATGGCCTCAGCACCCGGTCTTTTCAACAGAAACAGCTCAAAAGCAGCAAGCGCCTTCGCATTGAAATCGAGCGCCAAAGCACCGTTTGGCAAGGCATAGTGGTGGTCGGTACGGGTGGCATCCAGCACCGGCATAAAATTATAGCACAAAGTCTGCACACCCGCACTGGCCAGATTGCGGATACTCTGCTGATAGTTTTCAATGTATTGCCGGTAATTGCCCGACTGCGTTTTAATGCTCTCATGCACCGGAATGCTTTCCGCCACCGACCAGCGCAGCCCCCCAGCCTCGACCTCAGCCTTTCTTTGTAAAACATCAGCTTCCGGCCAAACCGTACCCGTCGGAATGTGGTGCAATGCAGTCACAATACCTGTCGCACCCGCCTGCCGGGCATCACTCAGGCTAACATTATCTTTCGGCCCATACCAGCGCCACGTTTGTTCCATGCTCATCATTGAATGCTTTGAATATGCTATTGCATTTACTGCCAAGTCATTGGCAAAGCAATAAATTTATAACATAAAAGCTAAACCCCGGCACTCCTGCCCATCTTTTTGCCGATAGAGCAAAGCCTATCTTAAAAGTTTACACCCCATGTACGAATTACCATTGTGAAACTTAAGTACTCACCATGGAATGCCCGTTCAATCTTTAGGCAAAGCCTCCGGCCCGGGCTCTCGCCACTCGCCAGGCCATTCCCCGCAAAAACCCACTTCGGGCTCAGACAATAGCTCCATCCCTTTTGCAAAACTCCAAGCCTATAGGCTGATCGTTAGATCGATGAATCGGTATGTAGAGTGAAAGAAAGTATATTGATTTCAGTTTTTAGTTTTAAGCGTTGGGCCAGCAATGTGAACCCGCTGTTAAATTTTACTAATGCAAATTGAAAGCAAGTATTGAAGAAAGATATTAGTTATAAAGTACTAATTATCAATCAAAATATGTAATTTATATACTTCAGTGAATTAACAAATGTATAAAATGGCATCAAAAGACATCGAAGTATCAATTAATGGCAGGAAAATACAGCTTAAAATGCCCAAAAGCGATGCAGATATCCTATTTGTTAAAAGCATACCCTATGCGCGTTGGCAACGCGAAGGATTCTTCTGGGACATTCCAAATTTTACAGGCAATCTGGAACGAATAAAACAATATTTTGGGCCTCGTATTGCAAAGTTCACCGAACACGAACATTTTGAGGTCCGCTTCGGTAATACTGAAAGACAAGTTCATAAAAATCAGGTATTAGCCATCAAAACAAGATCAGGAAGACTCAAATTAATATTTGGGTACCATATGGCATTAATGAATGCTATTAAAAGCTTCCCTTATTACCAGTGGGATGGCAAAAACAAATGGTGGACCATCCCTTTTTCAGAACAGTTTTTTGAAGAGATCAAAAGCAAGGTGAATGACTTAGGCCTAGTCTTTCTTTTTGAGGCTGAAGATGAATGCATAGGTGTTCCCAAAGCCAAGGCCACTGACATCGTCGATTACAGAAAATGTCCAGAGGAGTATCTACACAAACTTCAGGAAAGAAGATACAGTCAAAGCACCATAAGAGCTTACGTTCCCTTATTTGAAGAATTCATCAATCATTTTCCAAAGGTTTTGCTGGAAAATCTAGGAGAGCAGGAA
>JBGSXH010000431.1:0-4255 GCA_041751515.1 Cyclobacteriaceae bacterium
GCAAGACTTAGGCTGAGTTTTAGCCATCCTTTTTCCAGAAAGGATCTATAGGAAGATGCTTCCGGATAAGGATTTCTGGAAAGAAAAAACGCACATTTACTTTCTGTCTTCCCATGCTGATCAAAAGTCATCAATGGGTGCAAAGGCATAAAATAACGGGGCTCATTGTTATGGTCAGGAAAAACGAGAAACGGCATGGTATTGCCGCTTCTCATTTGCATATCCTGTTCCATATACCCTTGTTTGTAAGTTGAAGCTAACATAGCTGCTGGCTTGGAGTTAAAACGAGTTAAAACTAAGGGCAATGCACATAAACTATTGCTCTTCTTTCCAGTAGGACAGCGATGCATCGCTGTCGGCAGATGACCCTCTCTTTACCGAACTTCTGGCTTCAGAAGAAGGTGGCATCATACTGCCTGACGACGCTGCCTTGTCCCGGGGCTTTCTTGTCGGCGCGGAGATGATCATTCTTTCCTGCTCTTCTCCGGGCGTCACACCTTCAATCCCTTCAATAAGGTTTTGTACAGCACTACCGGAGTTTCTGGAAGCTGAGGACTTTTCGCCTTCTGCCATAATCGGTGGCTGGCTGCTTGTACTTTCCTCTATTGCTTCCTGTCTGCCTTTGTAAGATTTTATTACCTGTACGCCTTCGTCTTCAACAGTAGGTACACTGATCATTAACGGGCCATTGCCTAGACTTTCCTTCCAGGGGCTGATCCATTCCATTCCCTTGGTAAATAAGCTGCCTTTGACGATTACCCTTACCTGATACTTGTAGAATGAGCGGATTGCCTTATCTGCACTAAAGACTGACCAGAACCTTGGAATTTCCTGCGTTTCATGATTCCAGGAAAACTTCACAGGGCTAAACTGCTCGAGTGCGGTGCCATCTTCCCTGGTCGCCTGCATTGTTACTTCCACATGTTGCCTGGCGTTTTCCAGTTCAACATCAATGCTCAATGGTCCCAGGCGAATGCGGCCAGCCTCGTCTGCCCTTACCTCCAGGCAGATATCATTTAAAGGTGTACCATTGGGGCCGTCATCCAAATTAATCTGGTTATCGGCAATCTGCACACGCACGAACGGATTCTCAGCAGGATCCGGTGGTTCCAGAAAATGCACCGCCCTTTTTATGTAGGTGGTATCTGGCGTCCATCCAGCTGGTGGGTTTTCCACATGGGCTTCCTGCTTTTGCGTCATGGAGAAGCTCCAGCTGGCATCCAGCGGATCAGTTTTCTGGAAGGTTCTTCCAGTCCACATCAGCTCGCCATGTGTATTGGGATAACCTGCCTGTACGGAGACAAAAGCAACAGGCTCTCCGGCCCAGTTCAGTTCTGGTTTTGGCCAGTTGACAATAGGCTTGATAATGCGGCCCAGTTTGCGTGGCCAGTCATCGAGATAAAGGGTTTGAAAGTATTTTTTCTCTGCCTCAGGATTGGCCTGAATTTCGTCGAACAAACCTTCTAACGACTCCCCGATTACCGTATCCTGCAAATAAGACATTTGTCTCTTTTCATGATAATACAGCTCTAACTTGGTAGAGTCCCGTCGATATTTAAGTGCAAGGCCTGCCCCCCAAATACCAAAGCTTCCCGATGATGCCTGTGCTGCTTCGACGGTAGGTTGAGGCGGATCGAAGATCATTTTCTTGGCCTGCTCCATGAATTTCTCAAACACCAGGTTAGTTTTCTGATCGACATATTTTCCAATGTCTTCGCTACCCGGAATGGTGTTATCGACCTTTACCTCTACGGTAATGCCGCCTGAGGTGCGCATGTTATTAAATTCCGCTTTGATATCGGCAGAAAACCATAGATAGCGTGCTTTAGCCGCTGCTGAAAAATGTTGAAATATTTTATCCCAGTTACCTTTTATGGTGATTTCCATAATCGGTACCCAAAACTTAATTTTTAGGGCCTGCTGTATGAATACAGGGGTATAGGCGCCATGGAAGGCAGCCCATAGCAGTGCAGTGGGGTAAGCGCCAACCAGGGCGGTATAAGGGTTTTTTCCCATAGGGTCAATAGAGCCATTGCCCTGCCCCTGCATGTTCCAATACCAGGGATCCAGCGCACTACCGCTGCGCTTTCGACCCATGGCTTTGGTAGAAAAACCTTTTTGGGTGATCATCGGGGGAACAGCCACCATTTCATACTGATGAGATCCGTTACCGTTACTGCGTGGCCCTGCTCCCGGATCGCTGCCGTTGCCACCGCCTCCACCGCCGGAAGGCATGGGTACGGGCACCGAACCATCAGCCTGTGGTGAGAGGTTTGATACAGCAGTAGTATTAGAAAGAATGATTACCGGTCTGAAAACCGGTGCCTGTGTAGACCTTATGCCCCAGAAAAAATCGTTTTTGCCACGGAACATGGCAGTAATTTTCTTTTGAGATTCTTTAAGTACTGCATCGGGAGGGGCTGCAGTCACTGTGAAGGACAAGACCCCACCTGCTACTTCCCTGCTATCTTCTCCTGCTGCCAGGCCAACGGTAGTATCGGAGTTTTGTACGCCGGCAAAGCGCATTAGATTAAACATTAAATCTCCGTCGGGCTGGTCGTTTTTTCGCGCCAGTCGAACAGTATTGGGAAGCCAGTAAAAAACTGGTGGCTTACCTTCTCGCTGGAGCGCATCATTATTCGTATCTGGATAATAGGTTAACGCGTAACCTGATTCCACAATGGGCTGATACCCTCCTGCCATGGTAGGGCCTAGCGCTGTTGTTGCCATTTGTTGATTGTGTTTTGATAAATACTGATAATACTTACTGAATGCTCGTTTTTTGTAATATCAGGCATACTTTAAACTGAAGCATCCTGCCCCATATTTTCTTAAGCTCCAGTCATGTTCATATCATCAGGAGAAAAAGAAATAGCCTAAGCAATATCATAGAATTCATATTATCATGCATCACCACATATGGGTATATTGAACGCAGGCATATGTACCACCACCAACGCCCATCAGTTCAATCAGCCAAAGTATTAATGGAATATCCTATTAGTGAAAAAATAATATACGGTTAATTATGCTTTTTACATTTAAAAATTTAACTTTACTATAATTGGCATGAGCCAATATAAATAGTATTTATGCTGCATGCAGGTTAGACTTATATAGCTTTAACTAAATGACCCTTAATGCAAAGCGGGTTTTTCTTTAGATTATTTGGCATACCTTTTTGAATTCGTCTCCCATGTCTGTCATAGCCCATCCCAAAAGTGAAAAGGGAAGCCTCAGGGACAGCCTGTGTTCGGTAGAAAATACTGTAATAAATGAAGTGGTTAGTATGGAAACGGATGAAAGTATTCCTACTATCTTAAAGCAGCAGGAGTCCATTTCGATGATGATACAGAACGAGGAAAACCTGTTTAGCTTATCCACAGAAAAGTTGATACTACTAAAGTGTTTGCTTCAGCAAATCATCGATCTATTTGGAAATGCTGCCGAGACAAATGCAAATCAGCCCACAAGTAGAAAGCTTTCCGGAGTTTATGCACTGGTCAATTTCAGAAAAAGGTTAGTGAATCGCATTCGATTTTCCCAGCTAACACCCAGGGAAACGGAGGTTTTAGCGAAGTTGGCAGAAGGGAATACGAATAAACAGGTAGCCAGTCAACTATTCATCAGTCCGGATACGGTCAAACACCATCATAAAATCATCAAAAGCAAACTACAGGCAAACTCTACAGCTGATCTGATTAAATATGCACAGGCTTTTGATTTGGTTTGATTAGCCTTATGCTACTCCAGCTTCCGCCGTGGTCGCAGGTCTTCCGAAGGGAGACTTGTGACTTTCTATGAACAGTGGGGTCTGTGACCCGGTATACTTGCATTAATGCTACTATAAAAATACAATATCAATTGAGCCTTTACCGCCAGCATAATTGCACAACTCGAATAGCTGAACTCTTCAGGATGGTTGTGAATACAGTCCTGCTGTTGATGTTTGAGATTGTTGTTTGTTAAATTTTCACTGGATAGCTCAGGACCTTCTGCCAAAGTACCGAGTCACAGGCCCTGGAGAGAGCTAAAGCCATTCTTATGCCTATATATTACCTTTCTGCGTAATTCCATATCCATTTATCGTTACGCTTGTCAATGCGTCCTAAGCCAGGAAAATCAAAATGAAATGCGTTCACAAGCATATTGTCTTTATAGGCTAATTCAAGCAGCTTTATACGCGATTGTTTTGCCTTTACATGGTCCAAGTCGTAATTGGTTTGCCAATTTAATTGCTCCATATGAAGCGGAT
>JBGSXH010000432.1:0-2675 GCA_041751515.1 Cyclobacteriaceae bacterium
AATCAGGAGCTATCGCTTCGTCGGTTGCTCATGATTCTCATAATATAATTGCTATAGGTTGTGACGATGAAAGTCTGGCCAAAGCGGTGAATCTTATTGTTGAAGCCAAGGGAGGCATCAGTGTAGTAGGAAAGGACGATATGGATATTTTACCTTTACCCATTGCCGGCCTTATGGCGATAGAAGAAGGTGAAGTGGTTGCAGCATCTTATGAAAGACTGGATAAGAAAGCAAAAGCACTTGGCAGCCAGTTGAGCGCCCCATTCATGTCGCTCTCATTTATGGCTTTGTTGGTGATTCCGGCATTGAAGCTGAGTGACAAAGGTTTGTTTGACGGCGCTGCATTTGAATTTGTTAATTACTGATAAAAGCAAAAAGAGGCCACTCGAGCCTCTTTTTGTTTGTAACAAGATATTAACCATAAACTATCTATGCACTAGAATCGGATCAGGATTGCCATCAGGATCGTTATTAACTGTACCATCTGTAGCAATACTCCCTCCGCTTACCAATAGCACACCAGCAGCATGTGGCAATGCCATTGAAGTACCACTAATGGAACGATAGGAGTTGTTAATCCAGGTAGAGTTTACACCTACACCCGGCTGACAAAAATCAACTGGAGGGTTCCCGAAATTAGAAAACGATGCCCAATTATCATTGCTATCCATCGCTGAGATTGTATAGATAAAGTCGCCCGTCGCTCTTGCCGGAGAATAATCTTTTGCATCATCAGCACTGTTGCCGGCAGCTAAAGTAAAGTAAATACCTTTGGCTGCAGCATTTTTTACTGCATCATCCAGAGCAGTGGATGGAGGCCCACCCAAACTCATATTAGCAACATCTCCCGCCTTGGCCTTGGCACCTACATAGTCCACGCCGGCGATAACGCCCGCGTACGAACCGCTTCCTCTAGAGTCCAGCACTTTAACACCAACCACAGTGGCATTAGCTGCTACACCCACGACACCAAAGTCATTGTCAATAGCAGCAATAGTGCCTGCTACATGTGTTCCATGTCCATTGAGGTCATTTGAATCTTTACCATCTCTTCCTCGTGTAAAGGCAGTAAATCCTCTGCTGCCGTCCACATTAAGGTCGGGATGATCCAGCTCTATACCCGTATCGATTACCCATGCAGTTTTGCCAGTGCCGTCTACTGCACCACCTACCCTTGTAATGCCATACGGAGTGACCTGGCTTGAAGCGTTTTGATTGACATCATTATTGGGTTTTGCCAGCGTCATTATCCTATCTTCCTCTATATATGCTACTCTATCATCACTGCGCAGCCGATTGACCACATCTTGAGATAAGTTGGCACTAAATCCTAAAAGCGCATCACTGTATACTCGTTCTGCTTTAATGTCAGCACCTCCTTCGCGTAAAATGGCTGTCGCTATTTCCCGCATCAGTGCCTGCTTTGCATCATAGTCTGGCAGCATTCTTAAAGCACTTCCATCAGTAATATTATCCTTAAGAACAACGATATAGCTCCCTGCTATCACCTGACCATTTTGATCATTTAAACTCAATTCATCCTGAACCTTAAATTCTTCATCAGTACTACAGGATGTGAAAGCAAAGGCAAACGCCAGGGCTACTGCTGACAGTTTGCCTTTTTGTGAATTAATAAATGTACTCCTCATATTGTATTGGGTTTAGTTAGTTAAAGTTTATAGGACCAATATTTACATCTTCACAGGCAATAGCAAGGAATTTACACAGATGTGAGTAACTTGACATAAAGCAATATCAAAATTAAATATTTTTAGATGTGTATTTTAATTGACTGAAATCGCAGCTATTTCGCATTGTTTTGGAATAAACGATGCAAAAAGTAACAGTAAACCCCATATGGCATAATAGAATGATGTCAAATAATTAAAATAAAAAATTTAATTTGTTTATAATTTCAGATAAATACCTAAACAATAAGTACTATTTTCCGTATACATACCGTAAATGCCTTAATTCAAGGCAGCTACAAATACATACCTTAACAGCATTAACTCTTATCAATTATGAATGCAAAACACGACAATATTGAACATACCAGTTTGCGATATGGCCTTTATACTATGGCAGGTCTTATCATCTACTTTTTGAGCATGCGATTGGTTGGTCTTCATCAAATTGTGGAACTCAGGGCATTTAATCTGGTTATTATGGTTTTTGGTGTGGTTTATTCCATCAATAACTTCAGAAAAAACCATTCAGGTCCTTTCACCTATTTCAAGGGAATCGGCTTGGGAACACTGACAGTTTCCATAGCAGTTTTAGGATTTGCCTTGTTTCTTTTCATCTACCTTGCGTTCATTGATACCGCTTTTTTGACCTATATTAAAACAAATGAACCGTTCGGAGAATATTTGAATCCATTTGTAATTGCAGCAGTTATAGTATTAGAAGGATGCATTTCAGGATACTTTGTAGCCTTCACTACAATGCAGTATTTGAAAACTGCGCATTTAAACGAACCCGTACATAAATAAATGGAAGAGCAACATAAAGGGGAGATGGAAAAGCTCCTTCGAATCATCGGTGCCAAAATTGACAAGCTAATCGGAGAAACAAAATTTGCCAGCAAAGGGCTGAAGGATGATCTGGAAAAGAGCATTCAAGAGCTAAGGGAACAAAAAGACAAGATTGAAACTGAACTCAGAGGATTTGTA
>JBGSXH010000433.1:0-5394 GCA_041751515.1 Cyclobacteriaceae bacterium
GCTAGCCAGGTCTGTTTGCCCTCCTCGTCGATCTGATAAATACTGCCATAACCCCTAACGCCTGTACTGATATTGACAATACCAGGATTTGGAATCGATAGTGTAGTTTGCTTACCGCCGGTAATAGCCACATTCCTAAAATTAATTTTTGGAAATGTTAGCACCTCCAGGTCATAACTTCCTTCCAGGTACCGGTCTTGCCGCGGCAATTTGTACAGATTCACTACCTGAGGACTATTCACCTTTCTGACAATAACATCAACACCTTTTCGGTATTCCGTATGGCCCGGCATGGCAATATTGAGCGCGCCTTGGGGAACCGGGATGGTGATCACATTATGTTCACCCCCTTCCAGCGGTACATTTTTCCGAATAACCGCCGGCATGGTATTTACCTGCAGGTTATAAGTAAGCACACCGTCCACTTCAACCGTATCAGGCCGTCCCTGTCTATCCCGATAATGCACAAAATTATACATAGGCGACTCTGTTACAGCGTTGATGAATGTTGAATTGATATTGGTTTCCTTCGGCGCCCCGTTTTCATCAAGCAGTTCCAGACTTACTGTGGTCTTGTTCAGGGATTGTTTCAGGGCCTTGTTCAATGCTAATCTAAATGTTTTGGTATCTTTCGCATCAAAATACTGCCCTGCACATTCAAACTGCTCTTCAAACCGTTTGTCTGAACCCAGACCGATGATAAAAGGCTTTAAAAAGATGCCTTTTGCCTGCAGTGCCTGAGAAATATTGCAGGGGTCGCCCCCGCATGACTCCAGTCCGTCAGTGATGACAATAACAATATTGCGAACATTATTTGCGGCCGGAAAATCATTGGCAGCCTGTTCCAAGGAGTAGGCGATAGGAGTGTTTCCCTGCGGCTTTATGTCCCTGAGTTTGGCCTTGATCTGCTCATGGTTGCCTGATTTGAACGGCACTTCCAGCTTGGAATCCTGGCAATTATTGAATCTTCTGTGAAACTGATGGCCATACACCCGCAATGCCAAATCAAGATTGGGATTTACCTGTAGTGAATCTGCAAGATCGGATAGCAATTGTTTTGCCACCGTCATTCTTACACTATTTTCCCATTTTGCCAGCATACTGCCTGAAGCATCCAGCAAGAATAAAAGCCGTGTTTTCTCAGGTATTTTTTGCTGGACCTCCTGTGCAGATGCCGTTCGGGCATAGAGCATAGCAAATAGTAAAATGGGTAATATGTAAGGCCAGGGGTTTCTCAATGCTAGTTAGTAATCACCTAAAGTTTCTTCCAGTTGGTCGAGCGCTTGAGCCAATTGTTCATCATTGGGAGCAATACCATGCCACTTGTGCGAACCTGACATGAAGTCTACGCCGAAGCCCATATCCGTACTCATGATATTCATGATAGGCCGACCTTTTCTGGTCAAAGATTTTGCATGGTGCAACTTGGTTACAATTTCCTGCATATCATTGCCAAAGCTTTCAATAACATCCCAACCAAAGGCTTCCCATTTTGCTTTGATATCTTTTAAAGACATTACTTGTTCTACAGGACCGTCAATTTGCTGTCCATTATAGTCGATGGTGGCAATAAGGTTGTCTACTTTGTGGTGGGCGGCATACATTGCGGCTTCCCATACCTGACCTTCCTGCTGCTCACCGTCACCCATCAATACAAAAACTGTGGTCCTGTCTTCTTTGTTGAGTAATTTAGTTTGCGCTGCGCCAATAGCTACCGATAAACCCTGACCCAAGGAGCCGGAAGCAATGCGTATGCCCGGTAAACCTTCCTCTGTAGCAGGGTGGCCCTGCACACGGGAGTCTATCTTTCTGAATGTCGCCAGTTCTGAGGGTTCAAAATAGCCGGAGCGCGCTAATACACTGTACCAAACGGGCGAAATGTGGCCATTGGAAAGAAAGAATAAGTCTTCGTTTTCAGCATTGAAATTGAATGCTTTATCATGTTTCATCACCTCAAAATATAGTGCTACTAAGAAGTCGGTGCAGCCTAAAGATCCTCCAGGGTGGCCTGAAGCGGCGCCATGCACCATTCTTACAATATCTCTGCGTACTTGTGAAGCAGTTTTCTCGAGTTCTTCAATTTTTGATCTGTCAGTCATATTAGCTTTATTTGATGATTTGTTCAGTATGTTCTTTGGTTTTAACTTTTTTGATGATGTCTTCAATTACACCGTCTTCGTCTATGACGAAGGTGGTTCGTACAGTGCCCATGTATTTCCTGCCGTACATGTTCTTCTCTTTCCAGACATCATATTTTTCATGAATATTTTTTTCTGTATCTGCGATTAATGGAAAAGGTAATTCAAATTTATCAATAAATTTTTGATGCGATTGCTCATCATCAGTACTGATACCAATTACCTGGTAGCCTTTTGCCATGAGCGCATCATAGTTATCCCTTAAGTTACAGGCTTGTGCAGTACAGCCAGGAGTATTGTCTTTAGGGTAAAAATAAAGTACAACTTTTTTTCCTTTAAGACTACTGAGCTTTATTGTATCTCCGTTCTGCGTCTTACCTTCAAAATCGGGTGCTTGATCGCCAATATTAAGTTCCATAGGTTTATAGTTTGGTGGTAAATTCATTTTTGTTGCCGGCATTGTCTGTGACAACCAATTTAAAATTGCCTGCTAAAGGCACAGTTTTATCCTTTCTTTCAGAAAATATTAAGTTTCTTTTATAGTCATGCTGCATGAGCAGCCATTGTCCGTTAATTTCTGCCCGAAAACTACTAATACCGGATAAGTCATCCTGAATGACGAAGGAAACCTTTTCACTGGACAGCGAAATGGGCGTAATTTCTGGCGCCAGCGTATCAGAGGCTATCAGATAATCTCCCAGACTACGGGTCGAAAAAGTAATTTTATCCCCTTCCCATTTGCCACCTTCATAATGCAGACCGCCATATTTATCCATGCGGTAAACGGCAGCTTTTTCTTTATTGACATTATTCAACAGCGCCTTCATGGTAAAGTATGCAGCTTTTTGCATGGGCACAACGCCTTCTACCGATAAAATACCTCCTTTTTCTGGAACTTCCTGGAAGCGACTTCGAAGATAAAGGGTATCATACAGAGCATTACGTGGAAATTTAAGTGCGTACTGATCTCCAAAATAGCTGAACTCTGAAACAGATGGAACTAAAGCTTTAAAATTGAGCGGAAGCTTATCATCGCAAACCATAGCAGAATCAGGCAAACCCCTTCTTAAGTCCCAAAGGTATATGTTGGCATCACTATAATGGTAAGCCGGCTGAAGATTAATAACCCTTCTGCCCGTATGCAGCTGCATGGGTGCTGCATTGTCCTGGCCTTTGCAATACATTAGCAAAGTATTGTCTAAGAGTGACAATCCTATAGTGCCTTTAAAGGGCAATTTCCTGTCCTGGCTGCGATTGCGAGCACCCAGGTTAAGTTGCAGATCAATTGTGCTGCTATTCTGATAACTGTCAGCCAAAGATATGCTGATATTATGCTGCAGACTATCACTTAGTGATAGCATGCCTCTTCGCTGGGTCCGGTTATAAAATGGCAGGCTATTGCCGTCATCCTGATACAATTTATTGAATCTTTGTCCGGAATTGATTGAAGTTTCGTAATTATAAAGCACCAGAATCTGTCGACTCTCCGCGAAAGTATAATTTTCGATGGTTTGGCTAAAAACCAGGTCATTGTCAAGATTCATTTCTATACATGCAATGCCGTTTTTATTCGGAACGCCATCCAACTTATCGTGCGCCAGCACCTCAAGTCCTATTTTGCCATGGACATGAACAGGCTCAGAAAGCTTGAAATTGCCATCATTGCCTTTCGTAAGATTGAATTCCTGTCGACCAAAAATACCATTCACTCGGGCATCTTTTTCAAGCGTTACAAATGCAATCTTTTCGGCAGTAGGAGGAGTGGTATCCTTTATTTCTGAGAATTTATACTGCAAGGGATCTAACGGTCTATGGTTGGCATCACGTATTTCAAAATGCAGATGAGGCGCCATAGAGCCGCCTGTATTACCGGAATAAGCTATAATTTCTCCCTTTTTTACTGGAAAGTCTTCTTTCTTCGGAAATAACTCTACCTCAAACTGTTCTCTTTGATACTGCGCTTCCAGCATATGATGCTCCAATGCCGGCTTAAATTCCCGCAAGTGAGCATAGACCGTCGTGGTCTGATTGGGGTGTGCGATATAAATTACATTTCCATATCCCCAAGTGGACGTTTTTATGCGACTTATGTAGCCATCAGCTGCTGCGTAAACCGGCAGCCCTTCCACTTGATTTGTTTTAATATCTATGCCTGCATGAAAATGGTTCGCACGTAGTTCACCCATAGTGCCTGCAAGGTAATTTTGCTTGCCCGGTTGAATAGGAAAAGCGTAATAATTACTTTTTTCCTGTCCGTGCAGACGCGCAAAGACCAATAAACACAAACAACAAATGATAAATGATGGCCTATTTAATTTCACACACAAGCATTTTTATATCTTCTAAAGAAGCTTCTAAAACATCGCCAACCACTACAGGACCTACCCCTGCAGGTGTTCCGGTAAAGATGATGTCTCCCTTTTTCAATGTAAAGAATTGAGAAAGGTAGGCGATTATATAGTCGAATGAAAACAACATGTGTGAGGTGTTTCCCTTTTGGACAGTTGAGCCATTCTTACTCAGTGAGAAATTAAGGTTGCTCAAGTCATAGTTGGCTTTATTGACAAATTCCGATACCGGGGCAGCACCATTAAACCCCTTAGCGATATCCCAGGGAAGTCCCTTTTCTTTCGCTTTTTGCTGCAGATCCCTGGCAGTAAAGTCTATCCCAATGCCAATTTCATCATAATATTTTGCGGCGAATTGTTCTTGAATATGTTTACCTTCCTTAGCAATTTTAATGAGGACTTCTACCTCAAAGTGAATGTCTTTTGAAAAATCAGGATAGTAAAAAGGGCTATTTTGCCGCAATAAAGCTGTATCTGGTTTGGAGAATATGACAGGTTCATCTGGCCGCTCATTATGTAATTCTTTGATATGTTCTGCATAATTTCTTCCAACTGCAAGAATTTTCATAGGCGTATTTACACTCGTTTTATTCAATACTAATAATAATGCCTTTACAAATTTAAAATTGCAAAAAAAGAATTAGATTTTAAGCAACAATTTTGTTTCAATCCGCAACAATTTTGGCATCATATGTATTTAAAGCTTAAGGTTTACTTATATTGTTAAGTCTGGTATCTAAATTGATATAAGTATTTTTTAAATTTGACACTCTATGAAAAAGTATTTTTTATTAACCTTCATTGTTTTTTTACTGTATAGTTGCAGTACTGTACCGCTAACTGGCAGGCGGCAATTATCCTTTATACCCGACTCCCAGTTGCTTCCGTTATCTTATACTAGTTACAGC
>JBGSXH010000434.1:0-3473 GCA_041751515.1 Cyclobacteriaceae bacterium
AATTTCCCTCACTTACAAAAATTCCCAGATACCAGCGGTTCAATATTGAGCCCAGATATTATGATCCTGTAAAAGAGGACATTGACAGGCGCACTTCTTTGATAGAGAGTGAGCTCAAAGCTAATGCATCCAAAGACTATAAGACAAGCTTAGCAGGATCTTTTTCTCAGCAAAGGAACAAGGAAAGTGCCAATGCTTCTTTGCTTCAGGTATTTATCGTAATATTTCTTTTAGTTACGGTGTTCGGATACATCTTTTACGGAAATAACGTATTCTACGGCTATATTTTATTAATACCCGTGTATTTTTATTACAAAAGAAAAAAAGGAACTAAAAACATTCAATGACAGATATTATTCAGCTTCTGCCTGATGCTATTGCCAATCAAATAGCAGCAGGTGAAGTAGTGCAGCGGCCGGCCTCAGTAGTAAAGGAGTTGATGGAAAATGCTGTCGATGCCAAAGCTTCCAGGATACAGGTAATTATTAAAGATTCCGGCAAAACCCTTATTCAGGTAGTAGATGACGGTTCCGGTATGTCGGAGACGGATGCGCGCATGTGTTTTGAAAGGCATGCAACCTCAAAAATCAGAACATCAGAAGATTTATTTACTATACGCACCATGGGCTTCCGTGGTGAAGCCATGGCATCCATTGCTGCGGTAGCTCAGGTTGAACTCAAAAGCAGACAAAGTGATGCTGAGCTGGGAACCTGCATTCTGTTGGAAGGGTCTCAGGTAAAAAAGCAGGAGCCGGTGGCAGTCAATGCTGGTACAAGCATCTGCGTTAAAAATTTATTTTATAATGTACCGGCAAGGCGTAACTTCCTTAAGTCAAATCCGGTGGAAATGCGGCATATCATTGACGAATTCCAGCGCATTGCCTTGTCCAATTCTGATATTACGTTTACCCTCTACCAGAATGATCTTGAAATTTATAATTTAAGTGCCGGTAAATTAAGCCATAGAATTGTCGGTCTGTTTGGTAAAAATTACAAAGAACAGCTTGCAGGCTGTTATGAAGATACCAGCCATATCCGGGTGGAGGGTTTTATCGGCAAGCCGGAGTTTGCAAAAAAAACACGGGGAGAGCAGTTTTTCTTTGTCAATAACCGCTACATTAAAAGCCCCTATCTCAACCATGCTGTACAAAATGCCTACGAGGGCTTACTGCCGGACGAAAGCCATCCGTTTTATGTGCTTTTCATCGAGATAGACCCAAAACATATTGATATAAACGTTCATCCGACAAAAACTGAAATTAAGTTTGATGATGAACGTACAGTATATGCCATTATAAGGGCTGCTGTAAAACAGGCATTAGGCACTCATAATATTACACCCAGTATCAATTTTGAAGAGGATGTTAATTTTCAAGCTTTTGCGGGGAGCAAGCTGAACATGAATGAGCAATCTTCCCAACGGGAATCTTTCTCATCAGAAAAAAATTATGAGCGGTTCCGAGACACTACAGGCCGTGAGCAACGGAATATCAGTAGCTGGGAGCTATTGTTTGAGAACGACCCATCCAGAAATGTTTCCGTTGAATCAGCAGAGGGAATTGCAATGTCACAAGAGGAGGAAAAGCCTTCTTCCGTAACTTTCCAGAGTGCAGCGAATAATTTGCAGCCAGGTGGTAAAACCCAGTTGGTAAAGGAAGGCGAAGTTAATACCTTCCAGATTCATCAGCAGTACATCGCAACACAGGTAAAGTCGGGGTTGATGCTCATCAATCAACAGGCTGCACACGAACGCATTCTTTACGAAAAATTCATGGTTTCCCTGGCACGTAAAAGTGGTGCTTCGCAACAGGTGCTTTTTCCCCAAACCCTGGAACTGAACCCTGCAGATTTTACTTTGGTATTAGAACTTGAAAAGGAGATCAATGCCCTTGGTTTTGATTTTCAGGAGTTTGGCAAGAGCGCTATCGTGATTTCGGGTGTTCCGACAGATGTTGCTCATGTGAATGAAAAGGATGTTTTTGAAGGGTTAATAGAGCAATTCAAACGAAACAAAAGCGAACTCTCCATCAGTAAATCTGAGAATATGGCGCGTTCATTGGCCAAGCGGTCGGCATTGCGGGCAGGACAGGCCTTGCAATTGAAGGAAATGAATGCGCTGATAGACCAGTTATTTGCCTGTACCAATCCCAATTATGCGCCCAATGGTCAGCAGATTTTCGTAATTTTAGATCTCAATAAAATCAGCCAGTTCTTTAACTGATAAATTTATGTTCAGAAATTTAACACCTACAGTAAAGAATTTACTGATTCTCAACGTCGGCATTTATGCTATTGGCGCCTTGATGTCTGTAGACTTTGTACAGATATTGGGTTTGCGTTATATTTTTGCAGAAAGCTTCGAACCGTATCAGATTCTTTCCCACATGTTTGTGCATGCCAGCATAAGCCATTTGTTTGGAAACATGTTTGCGCTATTTATTTTTGGTCCCTTACTGGAGCAGTTCTGGGGTTCACAACGGTTTCTGGTATTTTATCTGATCTGCGGACTGGGTGCTAGTGTGCTTTACTCCGGGATAGATTATGCGGAAAAACGCGGCTTACAAAAGGACATGGAAGCTTATATGGCCAACCCTGACCCTGACCGTTTCAATTCATTCATCAGCGAACATGGCACTTTGGGATACAAAACTTTTCAAATGGAAGAGTTTGCTGATGCTTATCGTGCCCGACCGGACAACAATAACTACGCGCAGCAAAGCACTGAATATGTCAGTAATATTGCAGGCTTCAAACTAAACATTCCTATGGTGGGAGCATCAGGGGCAGTATTTGCCATATTAATGGCTTTCGGAATGCTTTTTCCAAACACCGAGCTCTTTCTTTTGTTTTTGCCTATACCTATTAAAGCTAAATATTTCGTAACCTTTTATGGCTTGTATGAGCTTTATGCCGGTTTTCAGCGCATGCCGGGGGACAATGTAGCCCACTTCGCCCATTTGGGAGGTATGCTTTTTGCGTTTATTTTAGTAAAAATTTGGAAGAATAACCGCAACAGTTTTTATTAATGATCATTTATGAATAGCTTAAAATACCAGTTTAAAAATGCTTTCAAGCAAGCGGATAATGCGCTGATACAGCTTATTATCATCAATATTGCTATTTTCGTGATCCTGGGAGTACTGTTGGTATTCTCGACTATATTTGGTTTTGAAGGTGTTTTCGAAGCAATATACCGTCAATTCACTATTCCCCCAAGGGTGGGTGATTTCATCATGCGGCCATGGACAATCATTACCTATGCTTTTACGCATAGCCTTTCCGGCCTTTTTCATATTTTATTTAATATGCTGATTTTGTATTGGTTCGGTAAGCTGGTACAGGAGTATTTAGGAAGTAATAAGGTTTTAAGTTTATATGTGCTGGGGGCACTTGCCGGCGGTATCGCATATTTGCTGGCGTATAACTTGATTCCTTATTATGCTGCGGGCCTGAACTTTCCCGGGATGGTTGGT
>JBGSXH010000435.1:0-4129 GCA_041751515.1 Cyclobacteriaceae bacterium
GTCAACCTTCAAAAAGGAACAGCAAAAATTCTGATCGATTTTCCCACTGCTTTGCTTCAGGTGTTTTTTGGTTTGATTTTATTGGCGTTCTATCATACCTATTTTATCTTTTTCGGGCTTGCATTGATAGCATTGCTGGTACTAATATTTTACTATACCAGCCCAAAGGGCATGTATACTGCCTTGAAAGAAAGCTCCGCGAAGTACGATACTGCCTTTTGGCTGGAAGAAGTTGCCCGCGCAATGCCTAGCTTCAAGCTTGCGGGAAACTCGACGCTGCCACTTTTTAGGGCTGATAAACTCCTGCAGACCTATGTAGAATTTAGGAACAAGCACTTTAATGTGCTTATATTTCAGTATAAGATACTGATCGCTTTCAAGGTACTGATCGTTACTTCTTTACTAGGTGTTGGTAGTCTTTTACTCATTAATGAAGAGATAAGCCTAGGTCAGTTTGTGGCCGCAGAGATTATTATCCTGCTGGTCATCGCATCGGTAGAAAAACTGATATTAAGTCTGGAAACAGTCTATGATACTTTGGTAGCAGTCGAAAAGGTAGGCTTGGTCATGGATATGCCCATAGAAAAGCATACCGGTCGGGAGAAAGACATCAGCAATCACCAGCATGGTTTGAAGTTCGAAGCCAATCATCTCACATTCAAGGCAAAAGATAAGGACCTTGTGATTCTGGACGATCTGAATTTTACGATAATGCCAGGGGAAAAGGTAGTGATAACGGGTGAAAGTGGCAGTGGTAAAAGTACTTTGATGGCGATTCTTTCTGGCTTATATCAGGAATATCACGGGAAAGTGATCGTTAATGACTTGCCTTTGGATGTGCTTGATATCAACAAATATCGCGGATATCTTGGAGAGAGCTTTTTTGACCAGTCTATTTTTCACGGGACCATCCGCGAGAACATAACGCTGGGCAGAGATACTTCTGAAGATGAATTACGTTCTATTGTTGACCTGGTAGGATTAACGAAGTATTTGTACAGCCTGCCACAGGATCTCGATACGATGCTGATGCCGGAAGCCAAGGGTTTGTCGAAGAATTTTGCCCGGAGATTCATTATGGCTAAATGTCTGGTGAACAACCCTCGGGCCTTGCTGCTGGAAGACTTATGGGCGGTATTCAACGGACAGGGCACTGCTATTTTGGATTATCTTTTCAAGCAGGATTGCACGGCGCTGTTGATCTCTGATGATGAATCGCTGATGCGCAGAGCAGACAAAATTCTGGAGCTCAAGCAGGGGAAAGTGGCGTTTTTTGGGAATCCAGACGCCTATTTTAATAATGGAAATAATAAAGATTCGTAGGTATGTTAAATATCTCATTCAATGACTTAGGCGAAAGAATATCTTTCGACAAGTATAAAAGTCTTCAGATGACTATCCCCGCCAATGAAAGTCAAAAGCGGGTAAAGATTCTGTTGTGGATCGCTGCGTTTCTGGTAGTATTTATCTTTCTACCCTGGACGCAAACCATCCGTTCCAAAGGTATGGTAACGGCCTTGAGGCCGGACCACAGGCCGCAGACCATTCAGACGGTGATTGCCGGAAGAATTGAAGCCTGGTATGTTGCCGAAGGGGATTATGTGAAGAAAGGGGATTCTCTGATGCTGATTTCCGAAATTCGTGATGATTATTTCGATCCTTTGCTGCTGGACAGAACAAGGCAGCGTGTAGATGCCAAGAATATGTCTGCACAGTCATTTTCTGAACGTGTCAAAGCGCAGCAATCACAAATGGTAGCGCTGGAGGCCAATAATAAGCTCAGAAAGGAGCAGGCCGAAAACCGGTTGAAAATGGCCGAATTGAAAGTCAAATCAGATAGTATTCGACTGGAACAGGCCAGGGTAAACTTTAACATTGGTGAGAATCAGGTGGGACGTGCAGAAAAACTCTATGAAGAAGGCCTGCGCTCGCTCACGGATCTGGAAACCAGGAAGCTGCGTTTTCAGGAGGTACAAGCCGAGTTTATTGCAGCAGAGAATAATTTGCTGAGCAGTGAAAACGAGTTGCTGGCTGCCAGGATAGAGTTGAATGCCATCGACAACGAATTCAGAGATAAGATCGCCAGTACCCGAGCCGATATGTATACAGCAATGTCTTCACAATATGATGCGGAGGCTTCTGCTACGCAGCTTGAAAACCAGTTTTCTAACTATGAAATGAGGAGGGGTTTTCGCTATGTGCGCGCGCCGCAAGATGGCTATATTACGCGTGCTTTGCAGGCTGGAATTGGGGAAACTGTGACCGAGGGTGAAGAGATTATTAGTATTATGCCTGCCAATGCAGTGCTGGCAGTGGAAATGTATGTGGATCCGATTGATTTGCCCCTTGTAGAACTGGGCAAGGAAGTCCGGTTTATCTTCGACGGATGGCCTGCCATTGTATTTTCAGGTTGGCCGCAGTTTTCCAATGGTACTTTCCCTGGTAAAATTGTAGCGGTAGACAACTTCACCGGGCCCAATAACAAGTACAGGGTGATGGTGGCACAGGATCCTGAAAGGACACCCTGGCCAGATGCGCTGCGCATCGGTTCTGCTGCCGATGGCATCGCATTGCTCAACGATGTGCCGATCTGGTACGAAATATGGCGACAATTGAATGGCTTTCCGGCAGATTTTTACACCCAGCAACAAAAGGATAATCTGAGCTTGAAATGAGAAAATTATGCATTGTAATGTTCGCCTTTTTTCAGCTGGGAATGCTTCAGGCACAGGAAGTGCTCACTTATGAGCAGTTTTTGGTTTGGGTAGCTGACTATCATCCTGTGGTAAGGCAGGCAGATATTACGCTGGACATTGGTGAGCAGGAAGTACTTATGGCAAGAGGTGGTTTTGATCCCCTGTTATATGGTGACCTTAATGAAAAGCACTACAATGATATCGGCTATTATAACAAGAAAGAAGCCGGCGTGATCCTGCCAACCATGGCGGGAGTGGAAGTAAAAGGCCTTTATGAGCAAAATACCGGTGAATACCTCAATCCTGAGAGGAGAGTACCTAACCAGGGATTGATTGCTGTTGGTGCATCAGTAAATCTTGGTCAGGGTTTGATGATCGATCAGCGACGACGTGCTTTGCGACAGGCAGAAATATACAGGGATGCCTCTTTCAGTGAGCAGCAACTTTTACTGAACGACCTGTACCTGGATGCTGCCAAGGCTTACTGGAACTGGGCTGCTGCTTACCAGGATCTGGAGGTGATGCGTGAGGCCCTGGAACTTGCAACCATTCGACTCAATGCTATTAAAAATAGCTATATATTCGGTGACCTGCCTGCCATCGACACACTGGAAGCCAATACGCAGATGCTCAACAGGAAATACCGGCTTCAGGAAAAGGAGATGCAGTTTTTTGAGCTGCAGCAAACGCTCAATGTATATTTATGGGCAGAGGATTTGAGACCTATCAATCTATTGGATTCCATCGTCCCCCAGGGGCTTGATCAGCCTATGAACCTGGTGTATGATATGGAAATGCTTAACGAAAGCCTCCTGCGCCACCCCGAGCTTTTGTTGGTCGACTATGACCTGGCCTTTCTGGATATCGATCGACGGTTTAGGGCAGAAATGTTAAAGCCTGTTGCTAAGATTAATTATAACCTGCTCACACAGCCCATGAACGGACTGGAGCAACCCGTTACCCCATTTTTTGAGAACAATTACAAATGGGGCGTTACCCTGAGGATGCCACTTTTCTTAAGGCGGGAGCGGGGTGCATTGGCAATAGTAAAGTCACAGATAGATATGCGGGCCCGGGATAGGGATATGACGGTACTTAATCTGAAGGCCAGAATGGCCAGCGAGTTGAACAACATCCAGGCATTAATTGAGCAGTATAGTACGTTCACTGAAAATATTACCGGACTGCGACTTTTGCTCGAAGGCGAGCAAACGCGTTTTGATATGGGTGAAAGTTCACTGTTCCTCATCAATGCCAGGGAAGTTACCCTGATTGAAGGCAGGCTAATTTTGAATGATGTCGCTGCCAAAAGAAACATCGCCCTGGCGAGATTACGTTATGCAGCAGGTTTGGGGTTTGAGTAAAGCAGTTTTGAGCTGATCAATGCATAAAATGTGCGAATATTAGTCCCAGCTCCTCAGTGCTGTGTTTCC
>JBGSXH010000436.1:0-10775 GCA_041751515.1 Cyclobacteriaceae bacterium
ATGTATCTTATTCAACTCAATAGAGAGCGGAGTGTTCCATAGTGCTGTGAAGAATTATCATGAAATGAGTATAAATAGTTATAATTTATGAATTAATATTTTTATTTCTATAACAGCTCCTTATCTTTAAGGATACATCAATTGTCATTGCCATGAAATATGTTTTCTTAACAATCTTCTTCGCCTTTTATTCCCTGCAGCTCTCTGCTCAGATGTTAGACACAATTCCTGCTGACATGCACCAACTGAGAATTGGCACCTCCGGCCTATTTTATATCTATGAAAAACCGCTAAAACCTGCCATAACACTGAGCGGTGGCATAGGTATTGGCACCCAAACACTGGGCTTTATGAGCAATACAGAATTGTCTGGACACAGAGATCCATTTATGTTTGCATTTTCACCAGCTCTTCTAGTTTCGTCGAGATATTATTATAGCCTCGCTAGAAGAACGGAGAAAGGTAAAAACACTCAATACAACAGTAGCAGCTATTTGCAACTGCATGCAGAATACTTGAGTAATTGGCTTGCCGTTGACAATCGAAGTTTTGACGTCGACAGAAACGGTTGGGGATATTTTACCGCTGCCTGGGGTTTGCGTAGACATTTAGGTGCAGGCTTTTTGTTTGAGTTTGAAGTAAGGGCAGGCATTAATGACCGTGCAGATTTTCTGTTCTATCCTCATTTGAATTTTCGATATGTGTTTTAAAAGTTGCTACAGGTTGAGGTAAAATATATAACCTCATCATTTGCAGGCAATTGCGATAACTTCTAATTTACTTATATTAGTACTTTCAAAAGTTAGCGGTTGGCATGAGGATATTGGCTATCAGTGTTTTATTTGTTTTAGCAGGGCTGAGTTCTTGTGAAACGAAACAGGAAGTTCGGGAATATACCATAGGTTTTTCTCAGTGTACCGGTGGTGATGCCTGGCGGAGGGCCATGCATGAGGAAATGGAAAGAGAGCTTTCTTTTTACCCGAATCTCATATTTGAAATAAAGGATGCGAAAAACAGCACGCAGGTGCAGCAGCAGCATATTAAAAGTTTCATTGCCGCAGGAGTCGATCTACTAGTTGTCTCTCCCAATGAAGCGGAGCCCATCACACCATTAGTAGAAGAAGCAGTCGAAAAGGGTATACCTGTGATTATCGTCGACCGCCGTACCGCTTCTTCAAAATATACTGCATATGTAGGTGCCAATAATTATGAGATAGGGCAGCTCACCGGTCAATACATTGCCGAACTTTTGAAAGGTAAAGGTAATATTGCCGAGGTTTGGGGATTGGAAGGCTCTTCTCCTGCAGTCGATCGCCATCGCGGGCTTGCAGATGTTTTAAACAACTATCCAGACATTCATACTGTGCTAAAAGTTGCTGGCGAATGGGAGCATGAAATTGCCAAGGCGCAATTTGCCAGAGCATACCATGATTCGCTTCAAGTTGATCTGATTTTTGGTCATAATGATGTCATGGCAGTAGGCGCCTTTGAGTCTCTTAAAAGTATAGACAAAGCCAGGGGCAAATTATTTGTCGGTGTAGATGGCTTGAGTGGGCCTAATGGTGGTTTGCAGTTTGTATCTGATGGTGTACTGAATGCGACATTTCTCTACCCTACCGGAGGCGAGGAAGTGATTAATCTGGCACATAATATATTGGAAGGGAAGCCTTTTGAAAAGGAAAATATCCTGAGCAGTACCGCCATTGACAGCCGGAATGTGCACATTATGATGCAGCAAACGGACAAGATATTAAATCAGCAGCAAAACATAGAAAGACAACAAAAGCGCATATCAGAACAATTGCTGGTATATCAGAATCAGCGCAATATCCTTTATGTACTTTTGGGGGGAATGGTGGTTATTATAGTTTTTGGTGCTCTAACATTGCTGGCACTACAAGAAAAGAAAAAAATAAATAAAGTTTTAATTCATAAGAACGAAGAAGTTATCCAGCAGCGTAATGAAATTGCCAGGATGGCCGAGAAAGCTGATAAGGCCACGGAGGCTAAATTTAAGTTCTTTACCAATATTTCCCATGAATTTCGCACACCGCTTACCTTGATACTTGGTCCCGTTGAAGACATCCTAAAGAGCAAGGTTTCCCGAGAACTGCAGCAGGATATGCTTCTGGTGAAAAGTAATGCGCTGCGACTCCTTAACCTTGTCAACCAGCTGATGGATTTCAGGAAAATTGAAAACCAAAAGATGCAGTTGCAGGCTTCTGAAAATGACATAGTAAGCTTTGTAAAAGATATTGCAGCTTCTTTCAACAGAGAAGCCAGAAAAAGAAACATTTCCCTTGAAGTTCATAGCGAACCGAAAACGCTTAAGGTATATTTCGATCTGGACAAGTTGGATAAAGTATTGTTCAATTTATTGTCCAACGCCTTCAAATTCACCAGAAATGAAGGAAAGGTTAGTTTGCATCTGTCACTGTCTGATAATTGCGATAAGGTCATCATCATTGTAGAAGATAATGGCAGGGGAATGTCGCAGGAACATCTGACCCATGCTTTCGATCGCTTCTATACAGGTGAGGCATTAGGCAACTTAAGTACAGGTTTAGGTCTTGCGCTTTCCAAGGAATTTGTCGACCTGCACAAAGGAGAAATCATTGTTCATAGTGAAAAATGGAAAGGTACTCGCTTCATTGTTTCGCTGCCACTAGGGAAAGAACATCTTAATGCATCCGAAATCATGTCTTTTGAGCCCGAGGAAGTAAATACTTTACTGAGAGATCTGAATATACAAAAAGCAGCGCATTTGGTGGAGGAGGATGAGCAGGATGACATTACTGCAGCCAAGGAATTTACTGTTTTATTGGTTGAGGACAATGCTGAACTACGTACATTTTTAAAAAATAAGCTTTCAGCAGATTTCAATGTGGTTGTTGCCTCAGACGGTATTTCGGGGATTCAAAACGCATATGATACAGTGCCGGATCTGATAATTTCTGATGTGATGATGCCAGGGAAAAGTGGCATCGGCCTTACAGCAGCACTGAAAAAAGACAAACGCACTTCCCATATCCCCATCATGCTGCTGACCGCCAGGGAGTCACTCCAGCATAAAATTGAAGGCGTGCAGTCTGGCGCCGATTTGTACATCACTAAGCCTTTTAATGTACAGTACCTGATCGAACAGAGCAAGTCGTTGATTAAAAGCCGGACTCATCTGCGAGAACACTATAATAGTGCCCTTTCCGCCGATGCTCCGAAAGTCACTTCACCCAAGAAGCAGGATAAGAAATTTATCAATGAATTTACTGCCTTGGTGGAAGAACACCTGGCCGATGCCTCACTCAGTGCCAATGAAATCGCTCAGCTGATGGGCATGTCCAGAGTGCAGGTGTATCGCAAGACTAAGCTGTTGCTTGGCTATTCGGTGAACGACTATGTCGTAAATGTACGGCTGAAAAAGGCAAAACACCTGTTGCTTAATAGCCAAATGAATATTTCGGAAATTGCCTTTACTGTTGGCTTTTCATCATCAACCTACTTTTCTACTAATTTCAAAAATCATTTTAAAATGACGCCATCTGAATTTAAAGCGAGTCATTTGGTATAAAGGATTGATATGCCATCAAGATTGCCATTCCTTTAACATGATTTAAGGTTTTTGATACAGGATTGAAAACGATTGCAGGCGCACTTGTCTAAATTACAATCCTGTTATCATATTAAACCACTTAGTCATGCAAGGCATTAAACTTATTCGGCCCGCTTTCCTTTTACTATTGCTTACAATCATTTATATGCAGAAGTTAAGTGCACAGGAAGCATTTACGGAGCGAGAGGCTGACCAACTATATAGACCAGCATATCATTTAAGTGCACCGCAAGGCTGGATGGGCGATCCCAGCGGTTTGGTGTACAATGATGGTTTATATCATTTTTACTATTGGCGCCATGTCGTAAGCACAGATTTGGTTCACTGGGAGCATAAATGGGATGCCTTTACCAAGATCGATTCGATAGGCCAAATGTCAGGCTCGGTGGTAGTGGACAAGTATAACAGCAGTGGATTCGGTGACAATGGTGAATCTCCATTTGTGGCGGCCTATTCCATGCTGAGGTTGAGCGATGGCAATCAGATGCAGGGGCTGGCCTATAGTAACGACGAGGGAAATTCTTATCAGCATTATGCGCACAATCCAGTCATTGATATAGGTTCCAGCGAGTTTCGCGACCCTCAGGTATTCTGGCATGACGCAACACAACGTTGGGTGATGGTAATTGCCATGGCAGCCGAAAGGAAAGTGCGATTTTACGGTTCTGAAAATCTGAAAGATTGGGAAGTGTTGAGTGAATTTGGACCTGCCGGTGCTGATGGAGGCGTATGGGAATGTCCTGATATTTTCCCTTTGCCTGTCGATGGTGACACTAGCCATATTCGATGGCTTTTGCAAGTGGATGTACAACCGGTAGGAGGACAATATTTTTTAGGAGATTTTGACGGCGAAAAGTTCAAAATGGATGAAGCATTCGAGGCTGCACTGCCAAAGGAAAAGTATAAGCCTGAGGGCAACGTTTTGTTTGACTTCGAAGGTGACCTTAATGGGTGGGAGCTGGAAGGAGAAGCTTTTCGAGCATCACCGACAAAAGGAGCATTACCGATGCAAAGCGTTATCATTGGCTATGAAGGAGAGCAACTCATTAACAGCTTTTATCAAGGAGATAGTACCACAGGCAAAATCACTTCACCCAACTTTGTGATTGATGAGGATTACATCAATTTTCTTATTGGAGGAGGGAATCATCCCGGAAAAACTGCCATTAATCTGTTATTAGATGGTGAGATTGTCCGAACCCAAACCGGTATGAATACCGAAACGATGCGCTGGAAATCCTGGGAGGTTAGCGAGTTCAAAGACAAAGAGGCCTATATAGAGGTAGTAGATGAGCATAAGGGCGGTTTCGGTCATATCAATGTGGATCAGATTATGCTTTCACCATCAACAGCAAAGGATGAAAGGGAGAAAGCATTTTGGATTGATTATGGGCAGGATTTTTATGCTGTACGTTCATGGCAGGATGCACCTGAGAATGATACCAGTAGAATCTGGATCGCCTGGATGAGCAATTGGTTATATGCGGGAGATGTGCCTACCAATAGTTGGCAGGGGATACAATCTTTTCCTCGCTACCTAGCATTAAAGACCACTGAAGAAGGTATAAGATTGGTGCAACAGCCTTTAGAAAAAATCCGATCGTTGAGACAAAATGCTGTTAGTAATCAAGATTTACGTATAACTGATGAATATTCATTCAGTGATTTTAAACCATCTCAAAACGCCTACGAGCTGGATGTTACGTTCACAGTAGGGGATAGTAAAGCTTTCGGTTTACATGTAGCGGCAGGAAATGAGTATAAAACCATTATTCGATATGATGTTGCAGATGAAACAATATCAATAGATCGTACCGGTTCTGGTAATACCGCTTTTAATGATACCTTTCCATCCATAGCGTCCGGCCCTCTCGCTCCGGTTAATGGAGAAATTCGCCTGCGAATACTGGTAGACCAAAGTTCCATAGAAGTTTTTGGTAATGGCGGACTAACTGTTTTATCAAGTTTAATTTTCCCTTTTAAAGATCAGTCAGGTGTATCACTTTTTACTGAAGGTGGTACTACCCAGGTATCTCAGTTTAGTGCCTGGGAGTTGGCTACTGATACGCAAAATGACCAGCAGTTCGAGGGGGAATGACTGAAGGAGTAAGGCTGATGTGTTGCTGTTCAAAACAATTATCTTTTTGCTATTTCACTTAGTATCCGCATAATAATCTGTCATATCAAATTTGATGATTGATATATTAAATGCTGGTACAATAATGAAAATTTCCACTAACTACCTGACAGATCTTTTAAAGACAAACGATTGAAATGAGCAATTAAGGCCATTTTTTCAATTTTTGTATCAATATTTAAATACTTTGAAACGATATTGATACCCACCGATAATACAAAAAACTACCTTTAGACAAGCCTTATCCGAAGGGACTGTGGCTACAAATGCAATCGAATGCAAAGCAACAATCTCCGTCAAAAAGAAAGCAATGAAGATGAAAAATAGCAAGATTTTATTCTGGTCCATAACAGTAGCCCTGGGTGGTTTTCTATTTGGCTTTGATACTGCGGTAATTTCCGGTGCTGAACAGGCCATTCAGCAAGTTTGGGAATTGACGGTATTTGAGCACGGTTTAACGGTAAGTATCGCACTAGTTGGGACGGTAATTGGTGCTTTATTTGGCGGTATTCCATCGGACTTAATAGGTAGAAAGAACACCCTTTTCTGGATAGGTATTCTTTATCTGGTTTCTGCTTTGGGTTCCGCACTGGCTGTGGACTGGTACTCCTTCTTGTTCTTCAGGTTTATTGGTGGCGTTGGGGTAGGTGCATCCTCAGTAGCAGCGCCAATGTACATCAGTGAAATTGCTCCTGCGAAATCGCGGGGTAAAATGGTGGCCATGTTCCAGTTCAATATTGTGCTGGGTATTATGGTGGCATACCTTTCTAATTATCTCCTGCAAAATGTTGGAGTAGCGCCATGGCGATGGATGCTCGGTGTTGAGGTGATACCAGCGGCAATTTTTGTCGGATTAGTAATGCTGGTACCGAAAAGCCCACGCTGGCTGGTGGTTAAGCGTGGTGCCATTGAGGAGGCCAGAAGTGTGCTCATGCAAATTGATCCTGCCACCGCAGATACACAATTGAAGAGTATTATCGACTCAAATGCAACCGAGCAGGCAAGGGTAACCAAGGCAAGTTTATTTTCAAAGGAGTATAGATTGCCGGTCATGCTGGCCGTGGCCTTTGCACTGTTCAACCAGCTATCAGGCATCAATGCCATCATTTATTATGCGCCCAGAATATTTGAGATGACCGGGTTGGGCAAGGAATCAGCACTGTTGTCTTCTGCTGGTATAGGTTTGGTCAATCTAATCTTTACTATGATTGGTCTTAATCTAATTGATAGGGTAGGCAGAAGAAAACTAATGCTGATTGGCTCATTTGGACTGATAATCACACTTGGGTTGGTGGCACAATCATTCTATACCGAAAACTTCAGCGGCATTGCTGTACCTATTTACTTATTTGTCTTCATTGCATTTTTCGCAATGTCGCAGGGAGCGGTTATCTGGGTATTTATCGCCGAAGTTTTTCCAAACAGTGTACGGGCAGGTGGTCAGGCTTTAGGCAGTTTTACCCATTGGATTATGGCGGCCTTTGTTGCTGCAACTTTCCCCTACATTTCCAATGCTTTGGGTGGAGGCAATACCTTCCTCATTTTCAGCTTGATGATGGTATTGCAGCTACTATTTGTATGGAAAGTGATGCCAGAAACGAAAGGCACCTCATTGGAGAGTATTGGAAAGAAAATGAGTGCAGCCTCTTCAAGTGCTGATTTGGAGAGCAATTTAGAAGAACGTAAGGCTAGTTAAGCAAGCATCAAACAAGAACATTTTAAACAAGTAATCATGAGAAAATACCTACTAGGACTATTGTTGGCCCTGCTGTACCTGCCACAAACGATTGTAGCGCAACAGGTAACAGTCACGGGAAAGGTGGTGGAAATGGCGGAATATTCGCCTTTGCCAGGCGTTAGCGTAAGTGTTAAAAACGCTGCCAGAGGCACTATCACTGATATTGATGGAAATTATACCATACAGGTTGCGGAAGGAGAAACGCTGGTATTTTCATTCATAGGCTACGAGCCAAAAGAAGTGAAGGTTGGCAATCAATCAGTTGTTGATGTGAGCCTGGCAGAAGATATCCAGTCGCTGGAAGAGGTCGTGGTAATGGGCTATACAACCCAGAGAAAAAGAGACTTAACAGGTTCTGTTTCGGTGGTGGATGTAGATGAGCTGGGAGTGGTGCCTTATGCTAACGTGCTGCAGAGCTTACAAGGCCGGGTTGCTGGTGTAAATATAACGCAGGATGGGCAACCGGGTGCAGGCAATACGCAGGTGCGAATCAGAGGTAATACCTCCGTAAATGCTAGTCCTCCGCTTTATGTAATTGACGGTATTCCTACAACCGAATCATTGGATAATCTCAATCCTAATGACATTGAAAGCATTCAGGTCTTGAAAGATGCTTCTGCGGCTTCCATTTATGGATCTCGTTCTGCAGGGGGTGTGATCGTCATTACGACTAAAAAGGGAAGAGGAGAAGCAGTTAATATTGACGCAGGGGTTGTAAAGGGTTTTCAGACCTTACAGAACAGGATAGAAGTTTTAGATGGTCAGGAATGGGGTGAGCTTTACTGGCAAGCAGCACGCAATAGCAATAGAGTGCCCAATATTGGTATCTATGGTGGCCGGGTTGAGAATCCTCAATTGGTGACAAATACACCGTTTCCAGTAGCGGAGTCAGGTCAGTTGTACCAGTTTTCGGAGCGGGGTACCAACTGGGCTGATGCCATATACAGAGTGGCTAAAAACGATCAGTATTTTCTGAATATACGCTCAGGAACAAAAAAAGGAAATTATAGCTTCGGTGTATCCTATTTCGACCAGGATGGTATTATTGATCACACACGTTACGACAGGGTCACCGCAAGAATTAACTCTTCGTTTGACATCACACCATGGTTGAAAGTTTCGGAAAATCTGTCCCTGAGCTTTACAGATCAGGTGCAGACAGGAACGCAAGATACGCAATCGGGTGTCCCGTACCTCGCATTGCGACAGCACCCTGCATTGCCTATTTACGACACCGATGGCAACTTCGCTGGTGGCAATGCTTTTGTTGGTGGTCTGGCACTTCCCAATGCAATGAACCCAGTTTCAATGTTGTACAGAAACAGGAATAATAACGCTAAAAGCCTGCGAGTATTTGGTAATGCTGCCATCGAGGCAGATGTGCTCAAGGCACTCGAAACTATAAGCGATCAGCATAGCCTGGTTTTAAAATCTATTATAGGCATAGACTACTCCAACTTCTTCGGACAGAACTTCATACCTACTTTTCAAGAAGGCGGATTTATACGTGAAACAGCTCAGTATGGCAATAATTTTGGAGAAGGAATTACTACCACCTGGATCAACACTGCAGAATACAATTTTACATCTAACAGACATCAATTTAAAACATTGCTGGGGCATGAGGCCGTGTCATATAATTTTAAAGATCTTGGCGCTGCCAGAACGGGTTACACACTCGAAGATCCAAACTTTGTACAGATTGGTTCCGGTGATCCACAAACCAGTAGCAACTCAGGAGGACAACTGGACTGGGGCTTACTTTCCTACTTCGGAAGAGTGGAATATAATTATGACGATAGGTACTTAATTTCAGGTACTTTACGGCACGACCAAAGTTCAAGAATTGCCAGATCTGGCATCTTTCCTGCATTTTCTGCAGGATGGAATATTGATCAGGAGCAGTTTGCCAGTGGCTTATTTGAAGGCAATACCATCAATAGCTTTAAATTAAGAGGAAGTTGGGGGCAGCAGGGGAACCAAAATGTTTTAAACCCCTACGGTATCTATTCTACCTTTAGCGTAAATCCCAACAGAGCCGATTATGATATTCAAGGTACAAACGAGACAGTCGCTACAGGTTTAATCACACAGCAACAAGGGAATTTGGACCTTATTTGGGAAACTACAACGCAGGCGAACCTTGGGTTTGATGCAAGGTTACTCAATAACTTATTTGAAGTAAACTTTGATGTTTATCACAAAAGAACCGAAGATATTCTATTCTTTCCGCCACGTTCTATCGCTTTTGGAGAAGGCAGCCCTCCGCCTCAGAATTTTGCGACTATGGAAAATAGGGGTATAGACTTGAATATCACCTATTTCCATAATGAGAGCAATGACCGCTTTAATTTTAATACCAGTTTCCAATTTTCAACCTATAGAAATGAGCTGGTGAGTCTAGGTGAAGGGCTGGGATCAGTTGGACTAGAAGGTGAAAAGTACCTTAATGTTGAAGGCGACGCAAGGGCAGCGGAAGGATATGCATTTCCAGCTTTCTTCGGCTGGCAGGCAGATGGCTTATTTCAAAACCAGGAGGAAGTTGATGCTCATGCTACCCAGGCTGGCAAAGCACCGGGAAGAATACGCTATGCAGATCTCAACGGCGATGGCGTCATCGACGACCAGGACCGTACTTATCTGGGAGATCCTAATCCGAATTTTACGCTGGGCATGAACTCTGTCTTTAATTATGGTAATTTCAATTTCTCCTTCTTTTTCTATGCCTCTGTAGGCAACCAGGTATATAACTATACTAAACAGAATACTGACTTTTTTGAGCCTAATTTCAATGTAGGTAGAAGAATTTTGGATGCCTGGAGTCCTGAAAACCCAGATTCAGAGATTCCCGCGCCACAGTTGACAGCTACTAATAATGAGCGCAGACCATCTTCTTATTTTGTAGAAGATGCCTCCTTTCTGCGACTTAGAAATGTGAGATTAGGCTATACGCTTCCTCCGGCATTTTTAGGGAAAACCAATATCAATATTTATGGCGAAGTACAAAATGCACTGACAATTACCAATTACTCAGGCATAGATCCTGAAGTGCCTCATGCAGGTGGAAATGTCAATGTATTTGGGGTGGACAGAGGTTTCTACCCGCTGCCAACTACTTTTCTACTTGGGTTAACGGTCAATTTATAAGCTTAAACAGCAGTAATCATGAAAAATATAAAAAATTCTTTAAGACTTATTATTGCAATCGTGGGGCTGGCTTCAGGTTGTCAGGAGGTTATTGATGACCCGGCACCTAAAGGCGCTTTGGCTGAAGGTTTGAACTCTCCGGA
>JBGSXH010000437.1:0-4276 GCA_041751515.1 Cyclobacteriaceae bacterium
TTAAATACGAAGCAGCTCTTTTTTTATGTCCATTTTACTCAGAATTAAGTAAATTTATGTAAATAATAAATAGTGGTACAAAATGAATGCGCTTTTGGAAAAGCAAAAATCAAATATCATCGCTGCAGTAAAGGAATGTGACAATGTTTATCTGTTAACACAAATGGAAAGTATGTTGCGTCGTCAACAACATTTGGAAAACCTTAATGCACTCTGCAAACAATTCCCAATATTACTCAAGAAAAACAGACCTCAAGATAAGGTCGTCAAAACTGACTTAAACAGCCCAACGTCCAACCTATTAAGCAAATATGATAGTGCCGCAATACCCGTGTTTTTTTACATAGCCTTGATAATGTTAATGCTTGCAGCGGCACTGGTGAACTCAATAGCTGGGGCTAATTCCGAAACATTCACATTATTGTTCCAGGAGCGCATTGCCAGATTTTACCTGATAGGGATGCTATTATTTGTGGCAGATTATGTTGTTTTGCTTTATTTGTCGAACAAAACCCGTAACAAGTTAGCTATCAGTGAATTTATACTAAGGACTGTGGCACTACTTTTTCCTCCGCTTAGGCTGGCTTCAAGGCATATTCAAAAAGTAGAACTGATTTGGATGCCTATTTATGGCTGGAGTAAATGTAATGAAGGCTTATTGAAATTGATGAAACGCAAATTTTCCATTCCGATGATCATCATCGCTTTACTCATCATTCCGGTTTTATTGGTAGAGTGGAAATTTTATGATGAGGTAGCTGCCTTTCTAAATACAGACCTTTCATTCTATCTGGATATGGTGCAAGCTTTTATCTGGATGGCATTCGCCTTCGAGTTCATCATCATGTTTTCTATATCCAATGAAAAGATTAATTACGCTAAGAAAAACTGGATCGATATATTAATCATACTATTGCCATTTATAGCCTTTATAAGGACATTGCGCATTATTAAAATCGCTAGATTAACACAGTTGGCCAGGGGCTATAAGCTAAGAGGCCTGTTAATGAAGGCCAGACAAGGCTTCATTTTTGCCAGCTTCTTTCAGCGCATACTTACCATAAAGCCTATGTATCAAATAAAAAATTTAAAGAAAAAACTTGATGTCAACCACAAGGAGCGAGAAGCGATCGAAGATGAGTTAATAGAGCTATATGATGCTCTGGACCTAAAATACAATTATAAAGATGCCACCTCTACTGTGGTTTAAAAAAGATATGAAAAAATTTGTATTCATACTGCTTATTCTCTTAAATAGCAACTTTACTATTCGTGCACAAAGTGCTAATGATGAGGAAAATATAATCAATGCTATTAATCAATTGTTCACAGGGATGTTCGCATCTGATTCCTCTTTAGTTTACCCTCTGTTTCATGAGGAAGCTAGCATGAAGTCAATTGTTATGGAAGGGGCTGCTGAGTCAGTAGTTCAGCAAGGAAATTATAAGTCATTTATTAGCAGGGTAGCCAATAGCAAACCAGGCGCACTCGATGAACGGCTCGGGGAGATGAGCATAATGATAACGGAGGGCATGGCTCAGGTATGGGTGCCCTATGTCTTTTATTATGAAGGCAAATTTAGCCATTGTGGCACCAATGCCTTTCATCTTATCTTTTCAAACAACTCCTGGAAGATTTTACATGTTACGGACACGCGCAGTCTTCAAAATTGTCAAACTAACATAGAAAATGATAACTAAATAGACCAAAAAAAAGGCTGGAAATACATCCAGCCTCTTTTAACTCACTAGTTCTTTATCTATTCATTGTCAGCAACAGGCGTCATCACCACATCAATTAAATGAATGATACCGTTTGTAGCTTCAATATCTGAAACCATTACTGTAGCACCGCCATTCAAACTTAAGCCTTCACTATCAGCTTCTACAGTAATTTTTTGGCCGTTTATTGCAGTCAACTCAGTTTCATTTGCCAGATCTTCTCTGGTCACTTTCCCTTTTACGATATGGGCTTCAAGTATTTCTTTAACTTGTGCCTGATTTTCTGGTCGCATATACCCATCAATAACATCTTGAGGAATAGCGGCGAACGCATCATTTGAGGGTGCAAATATTGTGTATGGACCTTCATCCTTCAGATCATCTTCAATGCCAGCGGCTCGAATCGCAGAAACAAGCATACTCACATTGCCAGTCGCTTCAGCTGTTTCAAATAAATCTTTTGTGATACCTTCCGAAGTTTCCTGCGCAAAGGTATTTGTAAGAACGAAGCAGCAAATAGCTGTTAATGATACTATCATTTTATTTTTCATCTCTTTTAAATTAATTGGTTTGAATAATTAACCTATATATATAAGAAAAGTTTTAACTTCCTATGCTTTAATTATATTTTGGCTTATCTATATCAGGTTTATCTGTATTTCTATTTGGGTTTGAGCCTTTTAAGGCATCAGGACCTACTTCATCGTGCCCCTCTGTATGCTTCTTCTTAATCTTTTCTTTTTCATCAACGTTTTCAGGATCAACGGATTTAATAGAAGCTTTGCTTTTTCCAAAGTCTCCTGGATTACCTTTGCCTTGTGTTGAAGGGTTATTTTCGGGATTCTGTTTCTTAGCCATGATGTTTGATTTTAGTTAAAAAAGTTATTGGCTATATAACAGGCAAAGCATGAATTAGTTATAGTTTTCTTCATAAACCTTCCATTCATTTACCCAATTCATGGATTGAATAACATTATAATAAATAGTTGGTAATGAAGCATATATATCAAGCATTTCCAACTTATAAGGATGGGGAAAGCGCAAGCGAAAAGCATGCAGGAGCATATTAGGAGATTCAAAATTATCAGCAAACATTTGATTGTGTCTCCAGTCGCCATGCGTCTTATCACCTATTATATAGTGCCTGATATGAGCAAAATGTTTCCTTATCTGGTGCATCCTTCCCGTCAGGGGCATTGCATGTACAAGGCTATACCTGCTCTGCGGGTAGCGACTTACCGCAATAGGTAGCTCAACTTTGGCAATTGTCCGATACTTTGTAACTGCTTCCTTTGCAGGCGCGTCTTTATCGGCACGAAGCGCATAATCAATAGTATCTTGCTCATTGGTATAGCCTCTTACTACAGCGAGATAATCCTTACTTGCCAAACCATCTAAAAATATTTGATTCATTTTCTGTGCAGTTGCAGCATCCAAAGCAAACAATAGTATACCCGATGTCGGCCGGTCCAGCCGATGGACGGTATACACTTTTTGGCCCAGTTGTGCTTCCAGGAGTTTATTGGCGAAAGCAGTTTCTCTGGCTGCGATACTGCTCGGATGAACTAGTAGACCGTTTGGTTTATTGATGGCTACCAGGTGTAAGTCTTGATAAATAATTTCGAGTGTCTGCAATAGAAAGTATTAAATATTGGATAAAATTTGCTCTAATAGCGCGTAAAAATACTTAAATAACATCAGCATGAGCCATATCGCCAGGAAGAATATGAAAATGAGTGCCACGATGACAAACAGCACGACACCTCTACCGCTACCTTGGTACTTGCCTGCATCATAATGAGATTTTAGCAGATTATAATTTCTTTTATTTGCTTTAAACCAAACATCGAAAATATTTCCCAAAACAGGAATACTACCAACAACAGCATCAATCAAAATATTCAATAGCATCAGTACAATTACCTTTCCACTGGCACCATTTCTGGCCATAACGACAACTAAGCCAGCCGATAATATATAAGCTACTAAGTCGCCGATACCAGGAAATAAACCAAGAATAGGGTCAAGTCCGAAACGAACTTGCGTACCGGGGATGCGTAAACTATGGTCTAATAGCCGGCTGCCTTTTTCGATATAGCGTAACTCCGGTACAGCTTTTGTTGATAGCTTTTTCTTCATAGTTGCGATAGGTAGATTTTAAAATAACTGTTGTTACGCTTTATGCTAACAATACAACTGGATAAAATGTAAAAGGATGCAAAATTTTTTATCAGTGTTTAAGCTGAAGTTTACCTATTTCATCATTGCTGTTGGTTTGCTATGGATGTACGCCCGACATTATAATACGGAAAGAGAAATAGTTGAAAGCAGTCAGCAGCCGTCCCCAGCGAAGTTGGATACCTTATCAGTCTACAGAGAACAGATAGTGCAAAACGCCTTGACACAAATTGGTGGTGCCTATGTCGAGGGGGGTATAGCAGAGGAAACAGGTTTTGATTGTTCCGGACTTGTAACATATGCTTACCGTGATATCATGCCGCTTCCTCGTACAACATCACAGCTTTCTCAAGTGGGTAATATTGTAGCCATCAATG
>JBGSXH010000438.1:0-3044 GCA_041751515.1 Cyclobacteriaceae bacterium
AACTCCAATGCTTTAATACCAATTACGCTATTACCATTGCGATTAAGTTCAGGACTGTAGGCGGCGATTGTCCAATACCCTGGGGCCAGCGCTGCAACTGCTCCTGAAACACCACTTTTACCTGGAAGGCCTACCTTATAAGCGAAGTCGCCCGATTCATCATAAAACCCGCAGGTAAGCATAATTGCGTTGATGCGCTTTGCCTGGCCTTTACTTAAAATACGTTCATTTGTGTTGGGTGTATAGCCATTGTTGGCCAGGAACATAAATGCATGAGATAAATCATGTGTGCACATGCTAATGGAGCAGCTTAACAGATACGTATCTAAAACCTCATTAACATCATTCTTGATATTTCCATGACTTTTAATGTAATTGACTAAAGCTGCATTGGTAAAAGCATGCTTCAGCTCTGAATGGAATACTTCATAATCATACTGAATATCGCCATGACCAGCGAGTTTTTGCACAAAAGATAAAATCTCCTTCCTAGCATCATCAAAATGGCTAATGAGAATATCAGTGATGACTAAAGCACCGGCGTTGATGAATGGATTTCTGGGCACCCCGCTTTCGTATTCAAGTTGAACGAGTGAGTTAAATGGATTTCCTGAGGGTTCTTTGCCTACTCGCGACCATAATTTCGCGCCCAAAATCTTATATGCCATCACCAATAAGAACACTTTGGAAATACTCTGAATGGAAAACTGCAATCTGCTATCGCCAACATCTATCGAACTACCATCCAGATATGTAAGCGTTAATCCAAACTTATTGGGATCTGCATTCTTCAATGCGGGTATATAATCAGCTGTTTTTCCTTTACCGAACAGGGGTTTAATCTCCTCAGCAATTTCTTTTAGAATATCTTCTACAGGCCTTATAGAATGTTCTGGAATTAACATAAATATTTATTTACTTTAGTTCTTCTTTTACTTTCAGCTTTAACACTTCAATGAGTACCAAACTTTAAATGCACAATTTCAATTAAATGCTATCGATATGAAAATCGCAATTATTGCCCATGATGGAAAAAAGGCCGAAATGGTCAGTTTTCTATTGCAGAACAAGGCTTTGCTTGAAAATGTTGAACTTGTTGCCACGGGAACCACAGGTAAGCATGTAGAAAATGCAGGCTTAAAAGTAAGAAAATTACTGAGTGGGCCAATGGGAGGGGATGCACAAATTGCAGCTATGGCAGCTACGCAGGAGGTTGATGTTATCATTTTTTTCAGAGACCCGCTTGGCAAACATCCGCATGAACCTGATGTTCAAATGCTTATGCGCATATGTGATGTTCATAACATTCCTATTGCCACCAATCCCGCAACAGCAGAGCTAATGCTAACAGCAAAAGCCATACAGACCAACCTGTAGATACCACGTTTATGGATTATAAAAGTAATTTTTATCGCGTAGGGTAAGCGAGCAGATTGCAGCATTTAATTGTTTATTATTCCCGAATTTCATTCTTTGAAACATATGTTTAAGCTGGCCATTGCCGCTTTGTAAGAATCTGGAATGAGTTCGTTAAAACACTTTATTAAAATAGCCTTTTGGCTATTTTGCTTTGGTCTTATACTAATATTTGCTTACTACGAGGACTTCAGCCAACTGATAGCGGAACTGCAGGCTACTACCAGTATCAGCCAGTCCTTTCTTCGAAAGCTCTTGGAGTATTTCTCCTTCGCAGATACCTGGAATTACCTCACACTACTTGGCTTTTTATCTGTCTTATTGATATTGTTTACTATCAATGACTTGCTACTGGAAAAGCGATTCTATACTAAAAATCAAGTGATAAAAGGCACGCTTTCCGGAAAAGGTATTCGTTGGCTTTCTCACAAAGCCACTTCTGCTATACTCGTATTCGTTCAATTCGTCATTCTCGCCAACGCCATCATTTATCTCAATTCATGGTCTCAAATTGAAGAGGATTCTGCTAAAGTAAATAGTCAATATAATGCAGCATTGCTTTTAGGCACCAATAAGCATCTTCGACAACAGCCTGGCGCAATTAACCTGTACTACCAATATCGTATAGATGCAACGGTAAAACTCTATAAGCAGGGGAAGATTAAAAAGATTATTATCAGTGGCGACAATAGTACGCTTAATTATAATGAACCGGCCGATATGCGGAACGACCTGGTAAAAAGAGGTGTTGCGCTGGAAGATATAGAACTTGATTTCGCCGGCTTTCGCACCCTGGATTCGATAGTAAGATTAAAATATCACTTTAAGATCAATGAGGTCATCATCATTTCACAACGATTTCATATTGAGCGGGCACTAATGCTGGCCTGGTACTACAATGTAAATGCACAGGGGTTTGCAGCAGAAGGCTCCATGAATAAAGCAATGATAATTAGAGAATTGCTTGCTAAGCCTAAAGTTTTAATTGATATATTTGTACTTAATATGCAGCCGCGGTACGGAAAAGCACCGGGCAGAAAAGCTTTCAATACTAAATCTGAAGAAGACTTGCTCATTATGTTTTTAGTCGGCCTGCTGGCCACATCATCTGGCTTTCTGGCTTCAACTTCTTTGTCGCAAACTAATCATAAATAGCAGATAAACCATTTGCCCATTTAATTGCTTGTTATTAGGAGTTCTTAGTACTTTTGTTGCATAAACCCTAAACCTAAGGCATGAAAATATTAGTAATTGAAGACGAAGTTAAAGTTGCAAAGCTCATAGAAAAAGTGCTGAAAGAGAACGGCTACTATCCAGATCTTGCCTTTGACGGTACCATGGGGAAAAAGCTGGCACTCCAGAACAATTATGAAGTGATTTTGATGGACGTCATCCTGCCTGGTATCAATGGGCAAGACCTTTGCAAAATAATACGCGAGTATGACGCTTCTGTACCTATTTTAATGTTAACAGCCCTTAACACCACTGAAGATGTTGTAAGTGGTTTAGACGCCGGAGCAAACGATTATTTGACAAAGCCTTTCAAGCTGGAAGAATTACTGGCAAGAATCAGGGCACTAAGGCGCATCAAAAATTCGGCCTTTACACAGGTTGAGTACCGGCTCGAT
>JBGSXH010000439.1:0-14218 GCA_041751515.1 Cyclobacteriaceae bacterium
AATTGGATCATTAACGCCCAATTTCTCCAATACATCATCAGCTGCTTTCTTGATGATTCTGGCGCGAGGATCAAAGTTTTTATAAACCCTGTGACCAAAGCCCATCAATCTAAAGGGATCGTTTTTGTCTTTTGCTTTTTCAATGTATTTGGCTGCGTCACCACCATTGGCTTTAATATTTTCCAGCATCTCAATCACGGCCTGGTTAGCACCACCATGAAGCGGACCCCAAAGTGCATTGATACCTGCAGAAATAGCAGAATATAAACTAGCCTGAGAAGAACCCACGATTCTTACTGTAGAGGTAGAGCAATTTTGCTCATGGTCTGCATGAAGTATCAATAATTTGTCCATCGCATCAGCAATGACCGGATCAACCTCATATCGGTCCGCCGGCAAAGCGAACATCATCTTCAGGAAGTTAGAACAGTATTCAAGACCATTATCAGGATAATTAACCGGATGGCCCATTTCTTTCTTATAAGACCAGGCAGCTATGGTTGGCATTTTCGCCATAATGCGAATGATACTCAGGTCTACTTCCTGTCCCGACCTGTTAGGATCGAGTGATTTTGGGTAAAAGGCAGTTAATGAGCAAACTAACGATGAAAGCACCCCCATTGGATGTGCATTAGAAGGAAAACCATCTAATATGGATTTTACATCTTCATGTACTAATGTATGGTGGGTAATATCTTCTTTGAATTTATCAAAAATGGACTTACCTGGCAGCTCGCCATAAATTAGCAGATAAGCTACTTCAAGAAAGGTTGACTTTTCAGCCAGATCTTCGATAGAATATCCTCGGTATCGAAGTATACCTTTTTCACCATCTAAAAAAGTGATGGCACTTTTTGTGGAACCTGTATTTTTAAAGCCCGGATCCATCGTAATAAGACCGCTCGAAGCGCGAAGCTTGCTGATGTCGACAGCCTTTTCATTCTCTGTTCCACCAATAACCGGTAGATCGTACGATTGTCCATTAAACTTTAATTCTGCAGTATCTGACATATTAGTTCGGTTTTTATTGATGATTCTATGGTGTTTTTCAAAATAATTGGAAGCGAAATTAATTAAAAAATGCTATAAATAAAACATTGCAAACGGTACCAGTACAATTCATTTTATCTGTACTTAACAAAACCTCACAACTGGCTTTAATTTTGATAGATATGATTTTTGACCAATTGACAGTTTCTGGATAAGAGCATTAAAATAGTCCTAACGAAGATAATTTAATTAGGTTTATGCAGTACTACGGCATTGTTGAACAACTTATATTGGATGTTGCATAAACGCTATCTGATAAATCATTTGTATGTTACTTTGTTTAGCGTACAATCAATCTTCTCGCGATCGCATTAGGAAATTCAAGAAGAGCATCAGAATTAAAGTAAATGAAAGATGAAGCTTAACAAATATTAATTTGTTCATAAATAAATTAACTTTGATTCAATAATTGATAAAGTAAGTGATTATTTAAAAACACTATTAATACAAGAGGGTTTCTCTGTCTAAATATGGAGTGCCCCGTTTCCTGATTCTCAAATAGCAAAGTTGCTATCCAATGAATTTGCGTAGATAGCTTGAGTTATAATTTATAGACCTTTTCACCCAGCAACCATCGAAACTTTAAATAAATATCTTCTTTTGGTGATGAAAATCTTTGGATGGATTTTCTTATCAGTCATTTTGCTACTTCTAGTGGTGGTTCTGGCCATTAATTTACCAGTAGTTCAAAATTTTATTACTGGAAAAGCCATCAATTACCTGGAGGGAGAAATCGGTACAAAAGTCGAACTGGACTATATTGGTATTACTTTTCCGAAGAAAATTGTGCTGGAAGGTTTGTACCTGGAAGACCAACAGCAGGATACACTGACCTATGTCGGTTATTTTGGAGTAGACATTGAGATGTTGGGACTGCTAAAACAGCAGGTAAAAATTGATGAGATAGAATTGGATCATGTCCGTGCCAATATCTATAAGACTTTACCAGATAGCGCTTTTAACTTCGATTATATTATTGAGGCCTTTGCTGGTGAAGGGGAGGTTGAGCAAGATACAGCGCAGCAGGAAGGCGAACCCTGGGATATTCAGCTTAGAAGAGTTGCATTGACCAATATCGGCATTCGATATGTAGATGAGCCCGCCACGATGGACGTTGCCGCCCATCTTAATGCCTTGAATGTAACAATGGAGGCGATACGACCTGAAGACGATTTTTATAGTATTGCTTCCATAAACCTGGATGGTTTAACTGCCAACTATGCCTTAGAAGAGCTTATCGCAAGCGTGGAAGAGGAGGCCGCTGTTCCGTCTGTAATGCCTGATATCAAAATTGGTGATGTTAAAATCAAAAATGTTGCGGTCGACTACCGGGACAAGCCCGCTGGTCTATCGATGGAGTTGGCTTTAAAGTCTTTCTCTACCCGTATCAACGCACTTAATTTACCGGAGAATCAAGTAGACATCAGAGAGGTGCTGTTAGAAGAAACCCAGATCGCAATTGTGATGGATACCCCACTGCTATCTGCTGATACTGTTACTCCCGGAGTTGAAGCTGCAGATACGGCCGCTATGACTTCCTGGAAGGTAGCTGTAAATAATATTAACTTCGATAACATTGCCTTTTCAATGCTGGACAAGACGGTTCCACGTCAGCCAGGGATGGATTTTGGAAATTTGGATATCACAGACTTTAGCCTTGATATTCAGGATGTGCAGGTGGATGGCACCGCCGTTAATGCCCAGCTTAATAACCTTGCGATGAAAGACCATAGCGGATTTGTGCTGGAGCGGCTTCAGGCAAATATTGACTATCATGATCAGGGGGCTACACTGGATGGGTTGCTAATTAAAACACCGCATACCGAAATTAGCAATTATCTTGCTGTCAGTTACCCAAGCTTGGAAACAATAGAGAACCAATTGCAGACAGTTAACATTACTACTGTTTTAAAAGATGTGCGTATTGGGTTTCAAGATATTCTATTGCTCGCACCAGATTTAGCAGCCCAACCGCCGTTCTCTAAAATGCCTCAGGGTCATGCGCTATTGAACCTTGATGTTAAGGGCAGTGTAGACGATCTTCTAGTAAATGCTGCAGATTTATCGCTTGGTAGCAATACTAAAATTTCCTTTTCTGGAAAACTACGGGGCTTGCCTGATATGGATCGCATGATTGTCACCATTCCCGATGCCAATTTCAAAACCAGTCGTACAGATCTTTATGCCATTCTGGAAGATACACTCTTGAATGATTTTGGCATTCCTGAGCAAATCAATCTCCAGGCAGCTTTTACTGGAAGTTTGCATGATTTTAAAACTGATCTGTCTTTAGAAACTACACTGGGAGGGCTTGCTGCTGACTTCGAAATTATGCAGGCACAAAGTGAAATGCCCAGTTATATCGGCAACCTTTCTATTAATGAACTGGATTTGGGTAAACTACTGAAGGCAGATAGTATGCTTGGGAAGTTGGCATTCGTGGCTGAGCTGGATGGGCGGGGACTCGAGCCCGAAAAAATGGATGTTACGCTCAATGCTGAAGTGGAACACCTGGAATTTCAAGAATATGACTACAAAGCCATCCGTATCGACGGTCGATTGGTTGAAATGCAGTTCAATGGTAAAGCCGGAATGGAGGATGATAATCTACAGTTTGACTTCGAAGGTCTTGTAGACATGGGGAAGGAAGTGCCAAAGCTGGATTTTACTCTAAATCTTGAAGGAATCAATTTCCAGGCATTGAACTTAATGGATCGTCCGTTAGCATTGCAGGCAAAAATTGTTGCAGATTTTACGGGAGACGATATAGATAATTTGAATGGAAACCTTATTGTAAGTGATGTGCTTATCGTTGATGAAGGTTTACCTTATAATATGGATACCTTGAAAATATCTGCCGTCAATGAGCCTGGAAATAGTATTATTAATATTGATTCAGAATTGCTGTCTGCACAATTCAATTCCAACCTCAATCCAAGTAGTTTAATCGAACAACTGCAGAAACATTTTGATGGTTATTACAGCCTTCAGGATGATGAACTGGATGCGCTGGAAGGGGAAGAGTACTTCGACTTTAAAATTCGCATTCCTGATACAGAATTGCTTACCGCATTACTTGTTCCTGAGCTGGATACCTTCCAAACGGCTTCCATCGAAGGGCATTACAGAGCCAAGGATAAATACCTGCAAGTTGAATTTGACTTTCCTCAGATTGTCTATAGTGGCATAGGAATGGATACATTAGCGTTCAATGTACTGTCCGATTCCAGGAAGATAGATTATGATTTAAGTGTTCAAAATGTTTCTAATCCATCGTTTCGCATCCCATACCTGGGATTGGCCGGTAAAGTGGAGGACGATGTGATTGATAGTGAATTGAGCATTCTGGATGATGATAGGGAAACTAAATTTAATATTGGCTTCAATTTCCAAAGTGTAGATACCGCTTTCAGATTTGTGCTGCAGCCTAATCAACTTGTATTAGACTATGAAGCCTGGAACGTCTCCCCGGATAACTTCCTCCTTTTCGGTGGGGAGAGGTTAATTGCTGAGAATTTTGAGTTGACCAATAACCAACAATTATTAAGGCTGGTGTCTTTGATTACAGAGCAGCAAGAAGAAGCGTTGGAGGTTGATTTTGAAAACTTTTCGCTTGTCACTATATCGCGCATGTTGGAAGAAGAAGATCAGGAGCTTGTAAGGGGTGTGTTGAACGGAAATCTTCAGGTGCTGCAAAGGGAAAACTTCGGTTATGCTGCAGCATTAGAAATTGCAGATTTCGCCTTTATGGGGGATATCGTAGGGAATCTGGATATTCAGTCTAAAAGTGAAGGTCCTGAACGATTTGATGTTAACATTGGACTGGATGGAAATGGCAATGATCTTCTGGTAAAAGGCACTTATTTTACAGAAGATGTTGAGAATGCTTTTGATATCAATATCGATATTAATAGAATTGATCTGGCTCGTTTTGAAGGTTTTACAGGAGGAGCATTAACAAGGTTGAAGGGTGATTTAACGGGTGCCCTTACACTTCGAGGCAATGTTGATGATCCCAAATTAAGAGGGAATATCGAATTTCAGGAAACCGCTTTTAATCTTGAATTTCTAGATTCATACTTCACTATAGCCAAAGAGCGGATTAAGTTCGATGATAAGGGAATTCATTTTGATAAATTCAGAATTAAGGATGAAAGGGAAAATCCTGCCACTATTGCAGGCAGTGTTTTAACTAAAGACTACCAGGATTATGAATTTAAACTTGATATAACAACACGCAATTTTAGAGGTCTGAATACTGTAATGGACTTAAATGATCCTGAGCAGCTGTACTACGGAAAAGTTATTTTCGATAGCGATATACGTGTTCGGGGAGATTTAAATCTGCCTGATGTTCGTTTGGATTTGAAATTAAGAGATGGTACTGATTTAACCTTGGTTGTGCCCCAAAGTCAGGCGGCACTTGTTGAACGTGAAGGTGTGGTGGAGTTTTATAATCCTTATGATTCGGTGCAGAATAGCATTTTGGATGTTGATGTGACAGAACCCCGTGACACCATGCGCGCAGAATTAACCGGGATTAATCTCAATGCGGTGCTGCAAGTGGATGAAAGGGCCAAGTTCAAAATTTTTATAGACCCTAGTGGTGGAGATTCCCTGGTTTTCAGAGGAAATGCAGATGCCAACTTATCTATTGATCCCGCTGGCAATATGAACCTGTCAGGAAGGTTTGAAATAGCGGAAGGAAACTATCGACTATCTTTCTATAATTTTGTAAGAAAGAGCTTCGATATTGCAAAAGGCAGTACTATTACCTGGTCTGGAGATCCTATGGATGCTGTATTAGACATTCGCGCCATCTACAGAGCCCGGACTGCTCCAAATACCTTATTCCTAGGAGGACAGGCAGAAGATCCGCAGCTAAGACAATTGTTGCCATTCTTAGTGTATCTGAACATGCAGGGAGAATTGCTCAACCCGGACATCAGCTTTGGGCTGGACATGCCCGTGGAGGTGAGAGGTGTAGCTGGTGGTACCGTTTATAATCGTATTGCACAGTTACAAGATGACGAAGCAGAGAGGAACAAACAGGTTTTTGGATTACTCGTGCTCAATTCATTCATCGCTGAAGATCCTTTGGCGGGTGGCGGTGGTAATGCTGTAAATGCAGCTGCCAGAAACACAGTGAGTAATATATTATCTAACCAGCTCAATAGACTTTCAGACCAATACATACAGGGTGTTGATCTTAATGTAGGTGTTCAATCTTACGAGGATGGAAGCACACCCACCGGCAGAACAGAGCTGCAGTTGGGGCTTTCAACACAGTTTTTAAATGACCGGCTGACGGTTCAGGTGGGTAGCAATATCGATTTGGAAGGCGAACGTCGAAGAGCGCAGGGAGGTAGTGATATTGCCGGTGATGTGTCTGTTCGTTATAAGTTGACAGAAGACGGACGCTATCAATTAGACGGTTTTAGAAGACATGATTTTGGGGTCCTTGAAGGGGAGGTGATAAAAACCGGTCTGGGATTAATATTTACCCGAGAGTACAATCAGTTTAGAAACCTATTTAAGAAGCCAGAAACTATTAATAATGAAGTGTTGGAAGAGTATGACGAATCCGAAGATGAGATGGATAAGCAGGAAGTAGAAAACCGACAAGAAGAGAATCGTTAATTTTTATGTTGAGATCATTACTATTACACGCACTTGGTACGCTGAGTGTATTTTTTATAGCGGGATGCAGTAATACTAAATATTTGCCTGAAGGGTCATATTTATATACAGGAGCAGCAGTTAAAGTTGAAGTTGATGGCGAAATGCCAAATCGCAGTAAAGTGCTCGAGGGGCTTAACAGCGTCATTACTCCACAGCCAAATGCTTCATTTTTGGGCATGCGTCCTTCATTATGGTTTTATCATAAGGCAGGAGAACCTGAAAAGGATAAAGGAATCAGATATTGGGTGCGAAACAAACTGGGTGAGCCGCCAGTGTTATTAGAAAATGTGGCCCCGGCACGGGTCAAAAATCTTATGGAAAATCGGCTAAATAATTCTGGCTATTTCCATGGAACTGTAGAGCATAGGGTTGACTCTGCAGACAAAAAGGCCACCATTACCTATATTGCTAAAGTAAACAAACCTTTCACAATTGCCAGTGTCAACTACCCAGCGGAGAAAAATCGATTAACCAGGGCTATAGCAACACTTAAAGATGAAACGCTACTGGTAGAAGGGCAACCCTATGACCTTGATGTATTGAAGGAAGAAAGGGCGCGCATTGACTATGCACTCAAAAATAAAGGATATTACAACTTTAATCAGGATTTCCTGCTTTTTAGGATAGACAGTGCAAAGGGGAACCATACCCTTGATGTTAATATGTATATTAAGGAAGAGGTGCCTGCAGAAGGACGAAGAACCTACAAGCTCCGAAATGTATATCTTAATGCCGATGACAGAACATTTAATGACAATTTTGAGCCGGATACCGTAAAATATGGGCCTTTCTATTACTTTCCCAACCCTGAGCAGGAGTTCAGGCCCAGGGCATTAATGTATAATAACTTTCTGGTACCAGACAGTCTTTATCGTCGATTTAATCATGAGAGAACGATCAATAGGCTTATGGGTATGGGAGCTTTTCGCTTTGTCAACATCACGTATCGCGATGCCGGATCATCGGACGGTTCAGGGCTCCTGGATGCATACATCAATATGAATACTGCTCCCAAAAAGTCTTTGAGGTTGGAGGTTCAGGGAGTTTCTAAATCTAATAACTTTGTCGGGCCAGGCTTGCAGGCAAGCTTCACCAACCGTAATGCTTTTGGAGGAGGTGAGCGCCTCACGGTAAATGTTACTGGAAACTACGAAGTACAGGTGCTGGGGGGAGGACAGACCGGTTTAACTTCTTATGAGATTGGTGCAGAGACCCAGTTACAGGTGTTCCGTATCATTTCCCCTTTTCCATTCAATAATGAAAGTAGCCGTTTTGTGCCAAGTACAAGATTTAAAATAGGCTATAATTTATTAAATAGGGTGCAATTATTTCAAATGCAATCTTTTAATTTCTTGTATGGGTATCAGTGGCAAACTTCTGCTAGAGTTCAGCATGAGTTGAATCCTGTAAATTTAAACTACGTAATGTTGAGCAGAATATCTCCGGAGTTTGAAGAAATTCTGCAAAGAGATGCCTTTTTAAGAAGAAGTTTTGAAGAACAGTTTATCTTAGGTTCCGGGTACTCCTATACTTATAATACCCAGCTGGATGTGAATCGAACACGCAGAGATAACTTTTATTTCAAAGGAAGCGTTGATGTGTCAGGCAATGTAATGCAGGCCATTCAAAATACTATTAATGAAGAGGAAGCTACCCCTGATAACCCGAATCAGATATTCAGCTTACCCTATTCGCAGTTTTCAAGATTTGATGTTGACTTTCGCTATTTTTATAAAGTTGGTAGTGGCGGCAGTAAAATTGCAAGCCGTTTGCGGGTTGGCGTAGGCCTCCCTTATGGAAACAGCCTGACAATGCCCTATGTTAAGCAGTTTTTTATAGGTGGTCCCAATAGTATTCGTGCTTTTAGGGCTAGGTCCCTGGGGCCTGGGGCGTATGCTGTTGCAGATAGTGCTCGTAACTTTTTTGTTGACCAGGTAGGGGACATGCTCCTCGAAGGAAACCTGGAATATCGTTTTGATATTGTCAGTGTCCTGAAAGGTGCAATCTTTCTTGATGGCGGTAATATTTGGCTTGTCAATGAGAATGAAGACCGACCTGAAGGGGTTTTTAACTGGAACAGGTTTTATAACGAAATTGCTGTGGGTACCGGTTTTGGTCTGAGGGTAGATGTTGATTTTTTTGTAATCCGCCTGGACCTTGGCTTTCCTCTCAGAAAACCCTGGCTCGAAGAGAGTAATCGCTGGGTTGTGCGCGATATAGATTTTGGAAGTGGAAATTGGCGTAGAAACAATCTAGTTATTAATATTGCAATCGGATATCCGTTCTAGCATCTTATCTTAGCGTTATATGGAAAATACCAAGGAACAACAGCAGGAAGATATGCTGCAGTCGCTTGTGACTGAAGGAAAATGGCAGGAAATCAACGAAAAACTTGAAGATCTTCCAGTCGTTGAAGTTGCAGAGTTCCTTGAAAATCAGGAAGATGAGGAACAAAACCGGTTGCTTCAGGCATTCTCTGAGGAAGACCAGGGAAGGATATTTTCAGATTTTAGTCTTGATACGCAACTCAATTTATTCCGAACGCTCGATATTCGGGACTTTGCGGCCATATTCTCCAATATGCATTCTGAGGAGCGGGCAGATTTGTTTCAGGAGCTGGACAAAAAAGACCAGGTAAGACTATTGCCATTTCTTACCAAGAAGATCAGGGAAAATGTTATAGCGCTAAGTGCATATCCTCCGGATACAGCAGGTGGTATTATGAGTACCGATTTTGCCACCATTACTGCCAGTATGACAGTAACGGAGGCCTTGCTGAAAATACGGAAAGATGCACCCAGCAAGAAGATGATTTACTATATCTATGTAGTAGATTCAAATATGCAGTTGCTGGGTTTTGTTACCCTGAAGGATCTCATCATGGCAGAGCCTGAGGACGTGGTATCAGAAATTGTGCACGATAATTATATATCTGCCCACGTAGATGATGATAGGGAGCACGTAGCACAACAAGTAGAAAAGTATGATTTGGTAGCCATTCCGGTAGTAAATGATGCAGAGCAACTGCTCGGTATTGTAAGCCACGATGAAGCCATTGAAGTTATTCAGGCAGAACATACCGAAGATTTTGAAAAGTTTATGGGTATTGTGCATCAGGAGGATGATGTAGAGTACATGGAAACTACTTCATTTCAACATTTCAAGAAAAGAGCAGTATGGGTGGTCACCCTGGCCGGCGTTGGACTGATCAGTGGTGTAATTTTGCATAGCTATGAACACACTTTGGAGGCGCTCACAATTTTGGCATTGTATATTCCTATGATGATGGACGCAGGAGGCAACTCTGGAAGTCAGGCCGCTACAGTGGTAGTAAGGGCACTGGCATTGGGCGATATCACACTAAAACAATGGTATAAAATAATTTTCAAAGAGATGCAGGTGGGGTTGATGTTAGCTATCTGTCTGGGTGTCATGGCCTTTGGTAAAATTATGTTTTTAAGTTACGGTACAGACATACCGTTCGGTTACAGCCTGAATAAAATTGCAACTGTAATTTCTCTGGCTTTAAGTATCCAGGTTGTAATTAGTACGATGATTGGCGCCGGTTTGCCACTTTTGGTACGAAGATTGGGAGGTGACCCTGCAGTTGCAGCATCTCCCGCGATTACTACCGTAGTAGACATCACTGGGATACTCATTTATTTTTCTATGGCAACGGCTTTTTTACTTTAATTACTTAAAGTTTAACTAACTTAAGATTATCACTATTGTCATGTGCTTTACTTTTGCTTGTATAGTGATTTTAATTAATTTTTTTTAACATTTGTGAATAGCTTTATCTTGATGTTGCTATTTTTTCATGCTCCGGCTCTTACTAGTATGGGTGTTCCGGTCATAGCATTACTAATTTATTTTTATGAGTAATATCGCAATCAAAGTAGATAACCTGTCCAAAATGTACAGGTTGGGCGTAGTAGGTACAGGAAGTTTGACGCATGACTTAAATCGCTGGTGGCAAACCAAAATCAAAGGAAAAGAAGATCCCTACCTTAAGATTGGCAAAAAGAACAAGAGAAATGTAGCAGATGGAAGCCAGTATGTATGGTCGCTTCAGGACATTAATTTTGAGGTAAATGTTGGTGATGCTCTGGGTATAGTCGGTACTAACGGTGCCGGCAAATCCACCTTATTAAAAATTCTTAGCAGAGTAACTGCGCCCACTTCCGGACGGGCCAATATGAAAGGCCGAATTGCCTCTCTTTTAGAAGTCGGTACAGGATTCCACCCGGAGCTCACCGGTCGGGAAAATATATTTCTTAACGGTGCCATTATGGGCATGAATAAGTTTGAGATCAGAAGTAAGATCGATGAGATCATAGATTTTAGTGGTGTTGCGAAATATGTGGATACTCCTGTCAAGCGTTATTCCTCAGGTATGTATGTGCGACTTGCATTTGCGGTAGCGGCACATTTAGAGCCTGAAATCATGATCGTCGATGAAGTACTGGCAGTAGGCGACGCTGAATTTCAGAAAAAGTGTCTGGGAAAGATGCAGGATGTTTCGGAGAAAGAAGGCCGAACAGTGCTTTTTGTGAGTCACAACATGCAGGCAGTAAAAAACTTATGCAATAAAGCGATTTTGTTGGAAGACGGCAGTGTGGCGACGTCTGGTACCCCTAACCACGTCATCAATACTTACCTTACAAGATTGGGCGAGGGCGAGCTTACGCAGTATTTTGAAAATAAAATGGAAGCGCCGGGCAACGACAGTATTCGCATAAAAAGTGTTGAAGTAATCCCGCAGCTGGATGACCCTGCTGCGCCTATCGATATCAGAACGCCTTTAAATGTAAAAATTCGATTTTGGAATCAGCTTCCAGGCGCCTCACTCAATCTTGGTTTACACCTTTTCTCTGTATCAGGAGAATGTATTTTTGATGTTAGCTCACCTTCATCAGAAATGCCTGAAGGTATAGTAGAGGCGGAGTGTAAAATACCTGGAAATTTCCTTAATGATGGAAGTTATTTCATAAGTGTAGTGATTGTGAAAGATACTTCAGTGATGTTGTACTATCATGAAGATTGTGCTCGTTTTGAAGTCGAAGACTATCGTGAAAATGTAAATTATTATGGCAAGTGGAGAGGTGCTGTTCGTCCCCAATTTCCTTTTAGTATCGCGCCCTTAGAGCGAAGAATTTTAAGTGATTAAAATCAAAACATATAGCTTATCAAGCTGTTGTAATTTTATTTAATGGTTTCAATTCCATTTTTTTATATTTTATGCGCTCACGTATAATGAAAGACCAAGTAAGTATCTCCGTTGTAATGCCCGCCTACAATGCCTCCAGGTTTATAGGAGAATCGATTGAGAGTATACTGAATCAAACACTTAAAAACTTTGAATTAATAATCGTTAATGATGGTAGTACTGATGATACAGTTGATATTGTCAATAGCTATAATGATCCTCGTATTCGTCTTATCCATAATCCGGAAAATCTCGGTATTGTAGCTACTCTAAATAATGGAATTACTGAAGCGCGGTCCGAATTTATTGCAAGACTTGATGCTGACGATATCGCCGTAGCAAATAGGTTAGAAGAACAGCTCAAATACATGCTAGCCAACCCCGATGTAGAACTGCTTGGGACCTGGGCTAAGACGTTTACTGATAATGTTCATGATAGTGAGGACTGGACAATTAGCAACAGAGATCTTACTTTCAATTTGCTGTTTTTCAATCCAATAATACACTCATCGGTTGTTTTTAGAAAATCTACCATTCTTCGTGAAGGCATGTATCGTCAAAATTATGCGGAGGATTATGACTTGTGGTCCCGGCTACTGCATAAATATAAAATGTACGTTCTGGAACAACCCCTCGTTTTTTACAGGCTTACAGACGTTAGCCTCTGCCGTGTGGTTTTCAAAGATGAGTGCGCCATTGACGCGCAGAAAATCGCTTTGCGGAATATAAGACATTATATGGGCGAGGGATATGAGTTACCTGATAGTGTTTTAGATATGCTAAGTGATAAACTGTCCACCATCCGACAGACGCAGGATCTTTCCCTAATGAAACGGTCTATAGAATATTACGATGAAATCACTGCTGCCATCATAAGGATTGAAGCTGGCAAAAGTGATTCTATGATTAAAAACCTGCCTGGTGTTGTCGAAGATAGAAGGCAAAAGATTATTAATGGTTATGTTAAGGGATTAAAATTACGGGCTGCTTTTGAGTTATGTAAGGGAGTCGATGCCATGGAAATATTTAATCATCAACTGAAAAGACGGATATCCAAAAGGGTACCTATTTTAAAAATGCTTTTGATGTGAATCTTTAGTAGAATGTGAAACCATTGTTTTTGTGATGCATACAATTTATCGTTAGCCTCTTTTAAGCATATCTTCTTTTTTAGGTTACCATTTCTGCTTTTTTGATATCTATGTAAGAAAAATGTTATGCTTACGTGATATATAAGGCTCAATTAACTAAAACTATCTTAATCCTAATGCTAGGCTTGTTTACAACAGGCTTTTCATGTCAATTGACGATCAATACCGCTACAGCACAACAAAAGCATTACAAGCCTAAATCAAAGAGGTTGTGTTTCAAACTAGGTAAGAAACGATACAACCAAAGCAAGCAACCCTTTCTGAGTGGGATTTTCAAAAAGAAAAAGACCTATATAAGCAAAAAACCTCCGGTAGATGGTGAGCCACTTACCAGTGAAAAAGCGCAGGCAATGCGACAGCAAAGTAGTACTCAGCCGCGGAATGTAGCAGATAATCATATCGACAGTACTGCAAAATTAAAAGAGAAAGAAGCTAAAAAGAGTTTACCTGCTACTGTCTCTGATAGACACGCCCGCATCAGAAAAGAGGTAGAGCAGGCTATAGCTCAACAGCAACGGCATGAACCGCTTGAAATCGAACCTTTATATTTTGTAACGGGCCAGGAGGAATTTGCCTTTATGGACATGGATCCTTTTTTGAAGGCAGTGGAATTTGCCCTTCAGGGGAAAATGATTCTCGTAGAAGGTCATACGGATAGCCTAGGTGATGCCCAGCAAAATCTTAAGCTATCGATGCGCAGAGTAGACCGTATTAAGCAGCTCATGACTGATATTGGCGTCGCAGAATCCTTAATATCCGTTATCGGTTACGGTGAGTCGGAACCTTTGTATGATAATGATACAGAAGAAGGCCGGCAGAAAAATAGGAGAGTGGATTTTAAGGTTTTTTGAAAAAACCATAAAAATTATCAGTATATTTTAGTTTTGATTTTCTAAGTGTATTTAGGTAAATTTTAACTTATGCATAAGCTCTTTTCGATTGCAGTGCTGTCACTACTTTTTTCATGCACCGATACAACATCAGAAACTAATCACGGTAGCAAATTAGAGGTCACCATTGATACGGTTTATGTAAAAACAGGAGGAGAATTTCTGTTTTTGCAATGGGGACTGCATGCCTCTACATTGTCCGAAGACAAACAATTTTTATTCAATTTCAATTTACA
>JBGSXH010000440.1:0-1672 GCA_041751515.1 Cyclobacteriaceae bacterium
CCTTAATGAATTATTATAAGTTTAAGGCAGATTAAAAGTCTGCCTTTTTTTATGCATACAATTTAGCATTCAATATCCGGCTCGTCGCGCCATCCTTCGATACACCATCGCTTCGCTCGTTACTCAGGACGAACGGGTTTGGGCGACGGCGGACAAGCGTAGAAGGCTTGACAAATTTGCCAGCCAATATATCGTACAGAACTAGGTACTTATTTTATTTGCTTTGACGTCGTATTAAAAAATTAAAGAAGGAATCTGATGAATAAAGCAGAGTTAATAGAACAAATAGCGAAACTGACAAAGCAGCCCAAGAGTGAATGTCGCACTTTCCTTGAAGCATTTATTACTGCAGTTGGGGGTGCATTGAAACAAAATAAATCTGTCGTATTGACAGGCTTCGGTACATTTTCAGTAATGAAAAGAAAAAGCAGAACAGGAATCAATCCGATGACCAAGAAGAAAATGACTATTCCTGCTAAAAAGGTGCCAAAATTCAAGCCAGGTAAATCCTTAAAAGCTTTGATAAAATAAAAACCCAGTACGTAAGCTACTTCAGAAGGGATACTATGTTGTATCCCTTTTTTTGTGCCTTTTTCTTGAGATTCCAAAGCTCCATTTTCTATACTTAATTTAAAGAAGCATATAACTTGAGCATGCAATAATTAAGCTTATTCAAATTAGGGAGAATGCTAATGGTAGAAAATCAACGAATTCCATCAGGAAGTGGATGGATGGATTCCGGTAAAGAAAAAATGGGTACATTGTTTGGGAAATTGAGAGAATCTAAAGATACTTTTTTTGATATTGCCCTGTATGGTGGCTTTGGTTTTTTAATGGGTTATTTAGTAAAGAAATTCAGTGCTTACTTAATCATATTGGCCATATTTATTGTCGTTATTTTTGCGTTGCAGCAGTTTGAAATTCTTTTTGTAGCTGTTAATTGGGCAAAAATACAAACGTTTCTCGGTGTGGAGCCGAATGCGAGTGCAGATGCAACTCTCTTGGGCATGTACTGGGATTGGATGAAGGCGAATGTATTGATCTCAGTTAGTTTTATTATTGGGTTTTTGCTTGGGCTGAAATTTGGCGCATAAGGATTAATAATGGCACATAATTCACAAGACTTTATTTTGAAATTAACTGATATTTTTGTGCGGCAGAATGTAGTCACTGCAGAAGAGGGTATAGTAATGCAGCGAGCATTTGCCGATGCAGATTCAGATAGCTATGTTGAATTTCTGGTTGATGAAGGGTTAATTGATAGAACTCGTATGCTAACGGCCCTTGGCATGTATTACCAGGTTCCTTCGTTCGATGTAGATGGGTATTTTTTTAAATACCATCTACTCCATCAATTTCCAAAAGATTTTCTATTGCGGAATGCCATAATCCCCCTGGAGCGAGATGAAAACATGCTCATTGTAGTTGCTGCTGTACCCGATGATGAAGAGCTGTTGCCAGGAATTGGAAATCATGTTTCTTATGACATACGTTTTTTGGTTGGTATTCGGCGTGATATTTGCGATGCAGTAAAAGAATTTTATGAGCGCGCGATTACTGAAGTTCAAGCTGATCAGGATATTCGCGAAGAACATGCTCTTGAAATGGAAGAGCAGGGCATGGAACTTTCCGAAGATGAGTTTGTTCGCTACGAAGAAGATATAGATGAAGA
>JBGSXH010000441.1:0-5399 GCA_041751515.1 Cyclobacteriaceae bacterium
CCATGCTTCGGAGATGAGTTGTTCTCCCTTCCATTGCCCGTTTCTTAAAGTCAGGTAACCGAAACGTGCCTGGTCATAAGCGTTAATAAACATGCCACCGCCCCAGTGTGAACCGCCACTGACCGATTGTACAGGCTTACCGTCCAGAATGATCCATGAGTTTTCATAGCCATACCAGCGCCAGGTGGGAGAGGCCCCGATAGGGTCCATGATGTGTTCTTTTAACACTTCAGACAAGGGTTTTCGCCAGATGTTCGTTCCAGCCAGAGCCAGTAAATTTACACGCGTATCATTGTACTTGTATTTGCTGCCAGGTTCATCTCTTTCTCTGCCAATCCACCCTTCGGTATCTTTGGGTGGTCGGTCTGCCCAGTCTGGTTTGCCCCATAAAGTACCTTCCCAGTCACTCACCTGTCTTAGAAGGTGATCCCAGCTGATTTTTCTATTATGTGCAGATTCAAATAAGGGCAATAGATCCTCTTTTTCAAAATCATCTGCTCTTTGCTGTGAGCTTTTCACGGGTTCAAAGGGCACTACCGGAGCCATGTAGGTATAAACTTTATCGTTGACATCCTGAATTAAACCCTGATCGTAAGCCAAACCAATGGTTGTCGAAACAAAACTCTTAGCCACGCTGAACGTCTGGTCTACGCGCGATGGATCACCCCATTCAGCAATAATGTAACCATCTTTTATAATGAGCCCTGTCGCTTCTCCCCGGATTTTGAACGGGCCTATAGCATCACCAAAAGGCTCTCTGCCGAAACTTAAATAGTGACTTTCCTTGAGATTTGCAGGGTTACTGGTCGTATTTTCTTTTGCAAAAGCTATGGCCCGTTCAATTTGGGCTGCATCCATGTTGACCGCTTCGGGTGCCTTAGTTTCCCAGTTTCCTATATCGGGAAAATACACCGACGTCGATTGACAAATGGCTAAGGATGCTGAAAATAGGGTAACAAAAGTTAAAAGATATTTCATGGGCTCAGTAGATATAAACAATTTGATAGTACAACTTCTGAAAATTAAACATAAAGCGACGATAGGCAGTTATTGTTAATTCATTCGAAAACTGTATTTTAACCCTATATTAACTGCATAATTTATGAAAAATAATTTTCCTTTCAATCTAGTAATTTTTGTCTTATTGGCTACAACTTTGACCGGCTGTGATCTTATTTCCGGTATTTTTGAAGCAGGAGTTTGGGTAGGTGTCATTCTTGTTGTATTAGTGATAGCACTGGTATTCTGGATCATCAAAAAAATGCTCAGCTGAATCCAGGAGAACGATGGACTTTCTTTGCGCTATGTTTTCTGTAGCGCAAAGCTTATCTTTCCAGCCAATTTCATTGTATGCTAATTAAAATTGGTTCAGTTTTTATTTTTGTAGTGCTGTTTATTGGTATCGCTTTGCTCGCACCTATAGACAGAAAACAACTGGAGGAGCAACCCTTTTACAGTGAGATGATGGAACGCCTTAGCGAAACCTCTATGGAAAGGCATCCTGCAGCATCCTCATTAAAAGTGGGCTGGGCAACTGTCAATATCACGCCAGACTCAGCGATGCCGATGGCGGGCTATAAACCCAGAGATGCTTTTGAAAAGGTGCATGACTCATTGTTCGTGCGCATCTTAGCGCTGGATAACGGCAACATGAATACATTCATTATCAGTGCCGACCTTCTGTTGTTTCCCAAAGATTTAAAAGAAAGTATTGAGCGAAAGCTACAGGAAACCACGCTAAGCAGTGATTTTTTATATTTTTCAGCTACTCATACTCATAATGGATTGGGGGGCTGGGATGATACGCTGCTAGGTCAATTTTCTGTAGGCGAATATCATGAAGAATGGATTGAGTCCCGTGCCACTGCTATCATTGAAAAAATGGTCAGCGCAAAAGCCAGAGCAAAGAAAGCATCAATGGCCTACTGGGAAAAAGATGCCCGTAAATTCGTCATGAACAGGCTGGATGAATGCAGCAAGTTTGATGGAAAACTAAGGGGGATAAAAATCGTTCGGGAAGATGGCACTTCAGCTGTGCTTAGCACTTTTAGTGCTCATCCAACTAACATTTCCAGTGAAAGCCTCAGCCTATCCGGTGATTATCCGGCAGAGATCATGGAGGAGCTGGCACTTTTAGATTATAACTTCAGCATATTTCTGGCCGGCATGGTGGGCAGCCATAAGCTCAATACACCAAGCAATAAAGCATTTTCTTTGACTGAGACTACCGGTGAGAGCCTTGCTGAAAAGATTGTCAACTCCTGCGATGATACCTATACTGATGATATTTTGATTACCACTTCCAATATCCAGGTTGCTCATGGTCCTTCGCAACTACGCATTTCTAAAAATTTTAAATTAAGAGATTGGGTTTTCAGAAGAGTAGCTCAACCCCTGGAAGCTGAAATTGTGGTGCTCGGCTTTGATGATATTCTCTTTATGGGTACTTCCAGCGATTTTTCAGGGGAGATTTATGTTGAGGAAAAATTGGAAGCTTACAGTCATGCTGCAGGAAAAAAGCTTATTGTCACGAGTTTTAATGGTAATTATACCGGCTACATCACTGACGACAGTCACTATGAAGAATCATCAGCCGAAGAGGTGCATACCATGAACTGGGTAGGTCCCTATTATGGCGCTTATTATACGGAAATCATGAAGCAGCTTATTGATAAAAGTGCTGCCAAGCAACCTGAGCGTGTTTATTTGAGTGAGTAAGCATTCTAAAGAAGAACAAATTAAAATGACCAGAATGTAGTATTCCTGGCCATTTTATGATTTGAGTTGAGTTGATAAAAGTTGTACTCCTATTTTTTACCTTCCAATATTTCATCGACAACACCAGGATCCAATAGGGTAGAAGTATCTCCAAAACCTTCGGTGGTACCCTCTGCAATTTTTCGAAGGATACGCCGCATAATTTTACCACTTCTCGTTTTAGGCAGTCCGGAGACAATCTGAATTTTATCTGGCTTGGCAATGGGGCCAATAATATTATTCACCATATCTCTTATTTCATTGATAAGATTTTCTTCAGTCCGGGAAGAGAGGTCACCAATTACATAAGCATAAATACCCTGACCTTTAATTTCATGAGGATAGCCCACCACTGCAGATTCTATCACCCTTGGATGTTCATTAATGGCATTTTCCACTTCAGCAGTCCCGAGCCGATGACCGGAAACATTAATTACATCATCTACGCGACCCATAATACGGTAATAACCGTCATGATCTCTTTTCACACCATCGCCAGTGAAGTAATAGCCTTTATAGGTAGAGAAGTAAGTTTGCTTACATCTATCGTGGTCGCCATAGGTGGTACGCAACATGCCAGGCCAGGGAAATTTTATACATAAATTCCCTTCCACACCATTTCCAAGGAGCTCCTTACCGTCAGCATCCACAATTACGGGCTGAACACCGGGCATTGGTAAAGTTGCATAGCCAGGCTTAATAGGCGTAATGCCTGCCAGAGGCGAAATCATAATGCCACCCGTTTCTGTTTGCCACCAGGTATCTACCAGTGGGCAACGGCCTTTGCCGATATGATGATGAAACCAATGCCACGCTTCTTCATTAATGGGCTCGCCTACAGAGCCAATAACTCTCAAACTGTCAAGTTTATGCTTTTTGATCGGCTCTAGTCCTTTCGCCTGCAGTGCCCTGATAGCCGTGGGTGCAGTGTAGAATTGGTTGACCAGGTATTTATCACATATTTCCCAAAACCTGCCGGCATCAGGCCAGGTGGGCACTCCTTCAAACATCACTGTAGTTGCACCCGCTAATAGAGGACCATAAACGATATAGGAATGTCCTGTTATCCATCCTACGTCTGCGGTACACCAGTAAACATCGCCCTGCCCATACTGGAAAACATTTTTAAAGGTGAATTCCGTCCATACCATATAGCCTCCAATAGTATGAACTACACCCTTGGGCTTTCCGGTAGATCCGGATGTATAGAGTATGAAAAGCATGTCTTCACTGTCCATCACTTCAGCTTCGCAGATATTGGCTTGTCCCTCGATGGCATCATGCCACCAAATATCCCGACCTTCTTTCCAGGCAATATCCTGTCCTGTTCTTTTATAGACAATCACCTTTTCAGCCACACCGCTTTTCTTCAATGCTTCGTCAACCAGACTTTTTACTTCTATACTTTTTGCGCCGCGATAATTACCATCTGAGGTGAGAATGACTTTAGCCTGGCAATCTGTTATCCTATCGGCAAGGGCGGAAGCACTAAATCCGGCAAACACCACGGAATGTACCGCACCAATTCTGGCACAAGCCAGCATTGCTACTGCAGTTTCTGGTACCATTGGCATGTAAATAATAACGCGATCGCCCTTTTGCACCCCCTGTGCTTTAAATGCATTGGCAAACCTACAAACGTCCCTGTAGAGCTGGTTATAGGTAATTGTTCTGCCAGCCTCCTTGGGATCATTTGCCTCCCAGATTATCGCTGCCTGATCTCCCCGGGTAAATAGATTTCTTTCAAGAATATTTTCTGTAATATTAAGCTTACCACCTTTAAACCATTCGATTTTTGGCTCATCAAAATTCCATTCCAGCACTTTATCCCATTTCTTTTTCCAATGAAAATCGTCTGCTACCCTTTCCCAAAATTTGTCAGGATCAATAACGCTTTTCTGATATTCGTGTATATAACCGCTTAGTGTCTGGATTTTTAAACTCATAGGTATGTTTAGCTAAGGTGAATGGAAAAATGATAAGCCATGCAAATACAATGTCTGCACTCGATTTAGTTTGCCTATATTACGAAAAACAGAACGTTTTTTGAAGAGATAAAGACTATAGCTGAAAATAAGTTTATAGAATTACTGGATTAAGATCAGAAGCTATCCGATCTATTATCTTATTATGCTATCGTGGAAATGAAATGAGTGGATACTGCATTGCACCCATAGACAATTGGTTCTTTTCGTAAATAAAAGTTAATATACCAAACAATCCAAAAGTCTTAATGTTAAAATCCGAAACGACAGTTAAAGCTGTTACTCAACTCATAATCATAACTAAAACTACTTGCTTAATGAAAAGGCTTTACTTTTTAAACTTTAGTATCTTTACCATCATCTTACTTACATGCAGCAGCTGCGGCCTGGTCACCGGAGTTTTCAGACTGGGGCTTATTATTGGTATTATCGTGATTCTATTGATAGTTGCTTTAGTAACTTTATTTATAAAAGAGACCGTCCTGGAGAAATAGTATGGAGTACATGTTCCTTAAAAGACGCCGTAGGCGAAGTAAAAGTCAATGGTTGATGAGGGGCGGCAGTGGTGCCACTTTAATCGGCGCTGGCTTAAGCTGGGCAATTCATATTGGAACAGAAAAATCGAAAGGAAGTGCTACAGTATCCTGGCTTTTGCAG
>JBGSXH010000442.1:0-4729 GCA_041751515.1 Cyclobacteriaceae bacterium
GCCTGCCAGAGTTTGAAAATATCAATAGTACCAACATTGAGACAACCCATGTTTATTTGGACAAGAATAGTCAAATTTGGATTAATAATGATTTAATTGAAGCTGAAAATGCGGAAGTAATACTTTATCAATTCCTTTCAACTGAGACAGAGAAGAGAGGAATTGAGTTCATAGCATCTAGAAGTTCATCTTATCAATCGTACCTTAAAATGATGGAAATATTTGAATTAGTCTATTTAAGGTTAGAAGCAGAAAAAGGTAAAATTTCAAGAAACATAGTTTTCAGGGAGCCTAACTAGAAAAGACTGTAGAAATTGGAATGAATATTTTGTCAGGCTCTTCGAGGGTACCTAAAGGATTTGCGATGAATTGTAAAAGTATAGAAGTATGGCTGGGTTTAGGTGGATAGCTTAGCACTTACCAACGCAGACTCATTATAACCAGACCTTAATAGTTTGCTCAATTTTTTTTAAACTTACTTATTCCCTACCACAACCGTCCAGGGACGTACGGTCCATTCGATGATCAGTCCGTTTTTTACATAAGGATCGTTTTTGGCGAAATTTTCAGCTACTTCGGGGCTATCGCTTTTGAAGATAAGCAGCGCACTATCTGCCGGGTCGGCCAGGGCGCCGGCCATGATGATATCGCCATTTTGATGGGCGGCATTGGCGAGGGACAGGTGCTCTGCACGGTATTCGCCGCGCCTTTCCAGGTAATCTGAGGTGGTTTTGTAGGATAGTATATAATACATTTAGCTTGATGGTTTGTGTAAAAGCGTCGGCAAGATAGTTAATGCGAGTCGACAAAAAAAGCAGATTTTGGGCAGAATAGCTTGCTTCTCCTGCGCGAAGGATTGCAGTGGAAAACCCACAGGCCGGGCAGGAGGGTGCGTTACCGACCATGTTACTTTGAAACGTTTGTTCAACAACAGACAATACTACTTTTCCGGCCGAGGATTTGGAACGGAAAGCCTGGCCCGGAGGGCGCGCCCAAAGCAATCTCAGGCACCAAGCAAAAAAGGCTTTCTGCAATGCAAAAAGCCTTTTTAAATGAAATGTTTAATGATTTACCGCTCCATGGATGACATGAATGCCGAAACGTCCACGTCCAAACCCTCTGCGATGGCCATGCCCATTTTGTGGTCGGCACGGAAGAAATGACATAATTGCCTGTTAATGATATTTTCGCGCTCAGGACCATCAATGCCGTCCATATGTCCTACTGTATTGCTGATGAAGTTCTTTTTGGCTTCATCGTTCATGATACGGAATAGGTTACCTGGCTGGGTATAATGGTCGTCGTCGTTCTGATTGCGATTGTAGAAATCAGCATAATTATGCTCCATTTCTTCGCCATTGAGCTTGTAAGCCGGGTCTGGCGCTATGTTATCGAAGCTGTTCGGGTAGTAATTGGGGTTACTGCCACCATTTTCGTCGACACGCATGGCGCCATCGCGCTCATAATTGTTAACCGCATATGGGCAACGGTTGACAGGCAGCTGCTCGTAGTTGACACCCAATCTGTAGCGATGCGCATCGGGATAGGAGAGTAACCGCCCCTGTAGCATTTTGTCCGGGGAGTAGCTGATGCCGTCTACGACATGTGCGGGGGCAAAGGCCGCCTGCTCCACATGTGCAAAGTAATTATTAGGCACTTCGTTGAGTTCCATGACGCCAACATCGATAAGCGGGAAGTCACCATGTGGCCACACTTTGGTAAGGTCGAAAGGGTTCCATTGAAAACTCTTGGCTTCTTCGTCGGTCATTACCTGAATTTTGACGTTCCACTTAGGGAAATCGCCACTTTGAATGTGTTCTACCAGATCGCGCTGTGCAAAATCAGGATCCTGTCCTTTTACTTTTTCTGCATGCTCGTCAGTATAATTTTTGATGCCCTGGGCAGTTTTGAAGTGAAATTTCACCCAGGTTCTTTTATTTTCTGCGTCAATAAGGGAGAAAGTATGGCTGCTATAACCGTTCATATGGCGGTAACCAAAGGGTGTGCCGCGGTCGGACATCAGGATCATGACCTGATGCAGACTTTCCGGATTTAATGACCAGAAGTCCCACATCATGGTTTTGCTCTTTAGGTTGGTTTTTGGCAGGCGCTTCTGCGTGTGTATAAAGTCACCAAATTTTTTCGGATCTTTCACAAAGAAGACCGGTGTATTGTTGCCAACCATGTCCCAGTTGCCGTCTTCTGTATAGAATTTTACGCTGAAGCCTCTTGGGTCACGTTCTGTGTCTGCTGAGCCCTTCTCACCACCAACGGTAGAAAAGCGGGCGAATATCTTCGTTTCCTTCCTGATTTTGTTAAAAACCTTTGCGCGGGTATATTGGCTGATATCATGTGTGACGGTAAATTTTCCATATGCACCGGAGCCATGTGCATGCACTACTCTTTCAGGGATACGCTCACGGTTGAAGTGGGCCATCTTTTCGTGCAAAATATAGTCTTGCAGCAAAATCGGACCTCTTGGTCCGACGGTCATTGAATCTTCGTTTTCGTAATAGGGTTTTCCGGAGGCAGTGGTTAATTTTTTCTTATTGTTGTCCATGATGGGTTAGGCGGGTTTGTTAAAAAATGCTTTTACGCAAAAAATCTTATAAGGTAAGCAGACAAACTGTTACTTACGAATGTTTGTGCATTGTTTCAATGGTATGATTTAAGTTACTCAAATTGAATGAGTTTATCAAATTTTGTGCGTGGTAGTCTAGCGCAAGCGATGCAAGAATAGAAACTGGAAAGTGCTGTAAAGCAATACGATGTGCGGAGGGATTATTATAGGGAATCATTAAAATAGGCAAGAAAACGCATTGAATTTCCTTGCCTTCTATTGGATAAGGCAGGTTTTAAAGCACTATAAAAACGAGGAAAGCGATACCCAGTGCGATTCTGTAATAGCCGAAATGTTTAAAGCCATAATTTTCCACCAGTTGTAAGAAGATTTTTACTGCGAAGAAGGCGGCAACAAAAGCGACAGCGCTTCCCAGGAGCAGCAAACCAATTTCATTGGAGGTGATTTTATCGTAGTTTCTTAACAGATCGTAACCTGTTGCAGCTGCCATGGTAGGCACGGCTAGCAGAAAGGAGAATTCCATGGCTTGCTTTTTATCTAAGCCGTTGAATACTCCTCCTATTATGCAGGAGGCGGAACGGGATACGCCGGGAATCATGGCGATACATTGGAAACAGCCGATGACGAAAGCATGATAATAGCTGATGTCTTCCACGTCTTTGTAGCGTGAGGTTTGGGAGATAACTTTGCGGTCAAGCACTATTAAAATAATCCCTCCAATGACCAGCGCAATGGCTACAATTGCCGGGTTAAATAAATAAAGTTTGATGGTGCTGTATGCCCAATACCCGATGACGGCTGCAGGAATAAAGCCTATAAATAGCTTTACATACAAAGTAATGCCTTTGAAGAACTTCTCGGAATATAACCAGACAATTGCAAGGATAGCACCCAGTTGAATGGAAACTTCATAGGTTTGCAGAAAGTCAGAGTCTTCCATTTTCATAGCCTCGGCGGCGAGGATCATATGGCCCGTCGAAGAAACTGGCAAAAATTCAGTGAGGCCTTCCACAATGGCAAGGATTACAACTTCAATGATATTCATATATTAGTATTATAGCTGACAAGTGCTTTGACTTGTGCAAATGGCATTTTAATAGATTGTCAGCACAAACTTACAGACAAACCTTCCAATATTAAAGTCCGAATGGTGCCAAATATGCCACTATGTAAGATTTCTCTAAATTAAACCTCTGAGCACAAAGCTGATATAAAAGTAGACTTAAATTATGAATGGTAAGTGAAGGCAATGTTAAAGAATCAACATATAGTCGATAGGATGGGGGGATGCGTGAATTTTAGCGTAAGTGCATCGTCTATAAAATGATGGATAGGAAGTGCAGGTATGCTTGTCGTTGTATTGGCTAAGTTATTATTTTTTCATTTGTGTACTCTCCTGCAGCGATCGGCGGTAGGGTTTCCTGAGGAGCAGCCGCCGCTGACGCCATGAGCTCGTCCTCCAAAGGTCCCAAATAACTGATAGTCTTCATGATGAGTGCCAGGGCTATTACATCGATGATCAGGGTGATGGTATAGCATAAGTACATATTGCGCATGTCCCAGTAAGACTCATCAAAGGCCCGCTCGATGATGGCAGAGAGTATGTTGGAGCTAATGAACAAGGCCCACCAGAGGTGAATCATGCTCCGGTGGCTGCTGTTTTCATCCTTCTTAAAATGGACATGTAGATTTTCCCATAGCTCCATCATGATGCGGTAGGGAATTACCAGGCTAGCAATGGGGACAAACCATCCGCCAGCAGCCCATCCTTCTTTGTATTCTAAGTATTTGAAACCTAGCTGATGCAAATTGAAATATGCGCGGCGAAACCATTGGATAAAAACGATGCAAGTAATGAGGCGAATAAGCAGATTGAAGAGAATCAGCAAGTTGGCAAATAGCTCAGCCATCACTGGCAGGTTGCTGAAATTATTGTTGTCGATGGCGGTAGCGTAGCCCGTATAATTATAGCCTTGTAAGATCGCCAATAGCACAGAGCAGACCAGCATAAAGCCCAAAAAGAAGGAGGCATTTTGCCTGCGAGACTTGTTGTATTTAATGGGCATGTTTACTAACTCTCATTTGCATAGCATTAAATACATTGATCAGTACAATAGGTAACCCGAGCACTGAAGTATAAGTATTTGG
>JBGSXH010000443.1:0-4585 GCA_041751515.1 Cyclobacteriaceae bacterium
AATCTTCACCCAAATTACTGCCATCTACCACGGTATTGAAGATTGAGTAACTAGCGTTTACATTCCACCATGGGAAAAGCTGGGTAGAATTAATAATTTCAAAACCATAGGTAGTGGATGAATTCAGATTCTCTGGTCTTAAATACGAAATGCCATCTTGTACTCGGATCACGTAATCAAGCTGTCCATCTACATTTCGATAGAACAGATTTGAGGTAATGTCTATATTTTTAAACTTGCCAAGATGACCTAATTCAAACGAGTTAATAAGTTCCGGCTGCAGGTCGGGGTTGCCTGTGCGAACACTCAGAGAGTCAGAAATATCCGGAAATGGATTCAGGCGCCAGGCGTTGGGTCTATCTATGCGACGACTATAGGTGAATTTTAGCGCATGTTCCTCATTCAGATTGTATTGGGCCTGAGCACTGGGAAATAAATTTAAATACTTTTGGGTATTGGTTTCATTGGTATTGAATAAGGTGCTTTCCACAAAAGTCTGCTCCAATCTTGAGCCTACCGAGCCTTTAAATTTATCGAAGGTCCTGGAGTAAACGATGTATCCCGCATGCACTTGGTCTTCATAAAGAAAGCGGTTGCTAATGTCATTGCGATTTATCCATCGTTCTTCATCATAGTTAAATATCTCATAGCTATAATCATTGTCAAAACTTCGTAAGGTTGTCTTGTAGCCGGTTTCAATTTTTCCTCCTGAAATAGGATGGACATAATCAGCCTGTAGTATGCTGGTTTGTCTGAGTTCGTGAGTAGACGACCTTTCCATGCCATTGGGATTTTCCGATGCGACAGGAAGATAAATACCGGAATACAAATCGATATTCTGGTCTTCTGTCTGGTCGCGGAAAGAATGGCTTATGATCGCTCTGAATTCCTGATCTGAATCATCAAAAGTGCGCTCATAAATCATTGCATTGTCAAAAGTATAATTGTCTTCTGTCTCGTTATTCCGGCGATAGTACTGTAGGAGTAAATCCTGATTCTGTAAATCCTCTAGTCTGGCACTTGTATTTTCTATGTCATTTTCCTTTTCAGCATTAAAGACACCTTCCATGCTGAGGATGTTGTTCCCGAAATAATAGTCACCTCCGTAATTGAAAGTATGCTCTGCATCGCGGTTTTTGGAATTTGCTTCCTGCCGTAGTCTTTGGTTGTCTGTGAAGGTTTCGCGCAGTACGCTTGATGCACCTACTGAAGGCCACTGTCTGTAATTGTAACCACCGAAAATATTGTATTTAACGGTTCTATGGTTGAGTCTCAGCGCGTGATTCATGCGCATTCTGCTACCTACAGTTGCATCTACGGCACCATTTGTCCCTAAATTTTCTCCCTTTTTAAGAATGATATTGACTACGCCACCAGCGGCCTGGGCATCGTAACGGGCATTTGGGTTATTGACGATTTTAATGCTCTCAATGGCACTGGCGGGAATTTGTTCCAAATCTGCAGTAATCGTTGAATTTCGACCATTAATAAGTATGTTTGTTCCTTCACTTCCCCTTAAAGATATGCTGCCGTCTTCACTAACATCCACTGAAGGTGTATTGCGAAGCACATCCAGCAAGGTACCACCAGCGTTGGCAATGGTTTGCTGAGGATTTATGGTCATACCCTCCATACTGGTGGACACGGGTTTCTTAATTGCTGTCGCCTGCACTACTACTTCGCCAAGTTCGGTGACCGTTGAAGAAAGGTTGAGATTTCCTAAATTGATACTTTTGCTACTGATTGAAAAATCTTCCCTTAAAGGCTCATAACCCATAAAAACAACTTCTAATGTATAGTTTCCATTCCTTAAAGCAATTGAGAAACTGCCATCTTCTGCAGTAATGCCACCTTCTTTAGGGCTGCTATCGTCCTCAGCATAAATGGCTACCTGGGCGTAAGGCACCGGTTCGGTATCGTCGAGGACTGTTCCCGATAGTTCGTAGGTGTTTTGTCCATAACTAGGTAACTGTAATATAAACAGGAATGTGAACGTCCATATAAAATACAAAGAAGCAGGTAACTTTGGCATTTGACTTTTATGATTTCAGCTAAAAAAAAGTATTTGTTAAATATATTTAGCCAAATATCAAACACAACTTTGATGAGAATTTGAAGTTCTCTGCCAGTGGCAGATTTTTTTCTGCTTTTATTAATTATTGGAAATAATTAATAATCTGATTGTGAGAAGGTAATATTGATGCTGTGCCAGCCTGAGGCATAGTCGTAGCGAATTGAAAAGTTATTAATAGTGCAAATTTGTTGGACGATGGACAGGCCCAAACCGGTAGAGTCATTGCTCTGATTCCCCTTTTTGAAACGCTTAAAGAGATCTTCTGCTGCAACAGTTAAAGCTTGTCCGGTATTTTCAATTAGCAATGATTGTGCAGTGAGCACAATGCGTACCTGCCCATCGGGAATATTGTGCCGAATGGCATTGCTGATGAGATTATTCAATAATATCTCGGTGAGATACGGGTTGATGAGCAGATGGACGTCCGAAACTATGTCCATTTTAAGTTTGAGAGAACGCATGTTAATAAGCTCTTGGAAATAAGCCAGTGTACCGGACAGGGCTTCGCTAAAGTTGATTTTCTCCGAAGCGCCATATTCCTGATTCTCCAGTTTCGTCAACAGTAAGAGTGATTGGTTAAGGGAGGAAAACTTCTGTAATGCACTCTCAATGGACATAATATACTCTGTCTGTACTTCATTGAGTCCGGTTGCTACCAACAATTCCATCTTGCCTCTAATGATGGCCAGCGGAGTTTGGATTTCGTGCGAAGCATTTTCTGAAAACTCTTTTAGCCCTATATAATCATAATTGGCTTTCGTCGTCATTTTATGAAGAAAAAAATTGAGTTCTTTAAACTCTTCAATATTGGTGTTGGGTAGAATAATAGGATTTTGATTTTTGAGGCTGAAATGTTTGATTTCCAAAAGCGCCCTTTGAAGAGGGGAGAGCATACGCTGCAATGCAAGTCTATTGACAATGGCCACCAGCAGCAGAAACAGCGTCATTATGGCAATGAGCGATTTGCTCAGTCCCTCTACAATTTCATCAGGCTCCGTAAGGAAGTCGTAAGCAGAAATATGATAGTGCTTGCCATTTAATTTATAAGATGCTCCCATAGTGAGTTTGCGATCTTCGCCAATCATTTTTGGTGGAAAAACTGCCATGGAGTCCGACTCATAATGAGGTATGAGGGGTGCATCGTAGTCGAGCTCTTCAATGCTGATATTTTTAATCGTCATTAACTCAGAAAGCGGTACTTCGCGTTCTATTTGGGTTACCGTATTGTCTATCCAGGAGTTTACTTTTTGGTATGCTTCAATATTTATTTCGTGTAAAAGCATATTAAAGATGATGACACCACCAATAAGCAGTACCATCGTGGTTACTAAAGTATACCACAGTGTAAATTTATTGATCAGCTTCAAGCGTAAGAATTAAATTTGTACCCTAGACCGTAAACGGTTTCAATATAATCTTTCACGCAATGCACATTGAGTTTTTTGCGCAGGTTTTTTACATGTTGGTAAACGAAGTCGAAATTGTCAAAAGTATCCGTATAGTCGCCCCATAGATGTTCTGCAATAGACTGGCGAGTAATAACCCGGTTTTTGTTGATAACTAGATAGAGTAAAAGGTCAAACTCTTTCTTGGTGAGCTCCAAAGCATGTTCTCCTACTTTTACTTCTATCTTATCAGTGTCAATGGAGATTTCGTGAAAGCGTACTTTATTATCGCCTCCCAAGTTCTTCCTTCGGTAGATGGCCTTGATCCGTGCATGTAATTCCGACAAATGGAACGGTTTCGTTATGTAGTCATCGGCACCCAAGTCCAGGCCATTAATTTTATCATCCAGGGCATTTTTTGCAGACACTATAAGCACATTGCTTTCTATTCTTTTTTGACGGATTAACTGTAGCAGGTCCAAACCATTACCATCAGGCAACATCACGTCGAGAATGATACAATCGTACAGGAAACTGCATAGCTTATCTTCGGCATCATGAAAATTGGTGCTTATTTCGCAGATATAACCCTCCTGCATAAGAAAATTATGCATATTTTTTGAGAGTTCAAGGTTGTCTTCGATGATTAAAACCTTCATTAATATTGGTCACTTAGCCTTAGGAAGAATGCCTTAAAGTAGTCATATTTTTTGAAGCAACTTTGAAGGAGAAGCAATCTGTTCAGAATAAAGCCATATCAACTTAATAAAGAGCATAAAAAAGGCCGCTTCGTCTTGAAAGAAGCGGCCTTTAGAGCCTATCAGTAATCAGTAATTACATCACAATATTAACAATCTTTTGAGGAACGATGATGACCTTTTTAGGCACTTTGCCTTCCGTCCATTTCAGAATTGTTTCATGCTGTAAAACCTCTTCTTGGATCGCCTCCTTAGTTGCAGTAATAGGAAAGCTGATTTTTGCTCTCATTTTGCCATTAATGGAAACAGGATATTCGTAGGCCTGTTCGATAAGATAATCTTCATTATACTTCGGAAATATTGCTTCAGTGACAGAAGTGGTATTGCCGAGTTGCTGCCAAAGTTCTTCAGCCAAATGAGGAGCATAA
>JBGSXH010000444.1:0-5060 GCA_041751515.1 Cyclobacteriaceae bacterium
ACTTCGCGGTAGCTATGGTGTATTGGGCAACCAGGAAATCAACAATTACTTATATCAGCCTTATGTCAATAGAAACGTGCCTTATCACTTCGGCAATAATGATGTCGTTATAGGAGGTATTCAAACAGCTGTAGTAGACCAGGACATCAAATGGGAGGAAACTACACAGCTCAATATCGGTCTTGATGCAACATTATTAGAAGGAAAGTTCACCTTATCAGCTGAGTATTATAACCGAATTACCAATGACATATTAGTAGGGGTGCCCGTTCCCGCATCTACAGGTTCTATCAATACTAATATTGTCACCAATGCCGGTTCTTTGAAGAATGAAGGAATGGAGTTTGAGATAGGCTACCATAAATATGACGGAGAGTTCAAATTTGACATTGCTGCAAATGTAAGCACTTTATCTAATGAGGTCCTTGCGCTGGGGGGAAACAACGAACCCATCTATGGCGTTGGCACCAGAACCGCAGTAGGCGGGGAAGTAGGGCAGCATTTTGGTTGGATTTATGATGGTTTATTCCAAAGCCAGGAGGAAATCCAGGATCATGCATTCCAAAACCCTGCTACATCTCCGGGAGATGTTCGGTTTGTGGATGTGAACGACGATGGTGTAATTAATGATGCCGACCGTGTGGACCTGGCGAGCGCTATCCCTTCACTTACCTATGGATTAAACATCACTGCCTACTACAAAAACTTTGATTTCACCACCTTTGTTTCTGGCGCTAGTGGATACCAAATTCATAGCAGGTTGTACCGCACACTCATGCATACCACAGATTATATTAACTGGCATGAGGATATCCTTGACAGATGGACACCGGAAAATACCAATACGGATATTCCGAGAGTAGTAGCTGACGACCCGAATAACAATGGCCGTAACTCAGACAGACCAGGATGGTTGCAGGATGGCAAACACCTGCGTATTAATACTGTTTCTTTGGGCTATACGCTACCGGAAGCTTTGATCAGAGGAATACAATCGGCCAGAGTATACGTAACATTACAGAACTTGTATACTTTCCAGGCATACAAAGGATATAATCCTGATTTTACATCAGGTGTTTTTGAACCAGGCTTTGACAATGGTTCTTACCCTCTTCCCAGAACTTATATGATGGGTGTTCAATTCTCATTTTAATCTGTGTTAACATCAGACTTTAATATTCATACGATGAAAAAGCTTAATAAAATTATAATGATGATTGTGGCAGTAGCCGCACTCAGTAGTTGCCAGGAGGAACTGGAATTAAATAATCCAAATGCTCAGGTTCCTGAAGATTTCTGGCAAACCGAAAGCCATGCCCTTGAGGGCATCAACGCCGTGTATACAACCTTGATCATTGATGGATACTATATGCGCATGATACCTGCGCTTACCGATGGTCGCGGCGACGATTTTGTTCATGACACACCATGGTTTGACCTTGCTCAGGTAGCACAATTTACCGCGCTACCCTCTACAGGGCCGGTGCAATGGGTTTGGCATGCGCACTACCAGGCTGTCTTTCGTGCCAATCAGGTATTGGAGAATGTTCCTGACATTGATATGGATGATGAACTCAGAAGTCGCGTGATTGGGCAGGCTTACTTCCTAAGAGGGCTGACCTACTTTAACTTAGCAACTAACTTTCAACGTGTTCCGGTCATTACAACCGTCCCAATCGACTCCGAGGAATTCTATCCTGAAGCTGCTTCTGAAGATGTGCTGTGGGAGCAGATTATCTCTGACTTTCAAAACGCCAAAGCAAACCTACCTGTTACATATAATGGCTTGTCGGGACCAGATGCTGGACAGGTAGGTCGCGCAACGCAAGGTGCGGCGACAGGTATGCTCGGCAAAGCTTTTTTATTCAGAGAAAGGTGGTCTGAAGCCGCCGCAGAGTTTGAAGCCGTAGTAGGATTAGGCGTCTATAGCCTCATGGAGAACTACAGGGATAATTTCAGCCCGTATACTGAAAATAATGCGGAATCATTATTTGAAGTCCAATTTGGTACTCCAGACCAGGTAGGAGGAAACCTTATGAATTATGCTGGCGAACCTAATGCCAACTGGATGCAGGTATCTTCTGTAGGACATACCTATGCACAGCCCGGATACGGTTATAATGACTTTCTTCCCACCAGGGCTTTGTATGATGCTTACCGTTCGGAACGTACAGTCGACGACCAGATAGACCCTCGTCTGCTCGCTACCATTGCCTCGTTTGAGCCTGAGGCAGGGTCTACCACAGTCTATGACAATGTTCCCTGGCCTCATGCGGAAGATGCCATCTACCCCAGAAAATACACTCATGATGGCTTTGGTTTTGCTACTGAAAGCCAGGGAGGTGTGGAACGATCGGGCATCAACTATCGGGTTTTACGTTTTGCAGACATTCTGCTAATGCATGCAGAAGCACTGAACGAAATGGGCCAGACCGCTACTGCTTACCAATTCATCCAAATGGTTAGAGACCGTGCAAACCTACCGGACCTTGCCGAGGTAAAACCCAACATGAGCCAGCTGGAAATGCGTGAGCAAATTGCCCATGAACGCTATGTGGAACTTGCTATTGAAAGCATTAGAATACATGATATCATTCGCTGGGGATGGTTCTATGATGCTGAAAAACTGGCCATGCTTAGAGAACGCGATTCGGAATTTACGAACTGGTCTCCGGGAAAAGAATATCTTCCTATTCCACAAACAGAGCTGGATGTTAATCCTAATTTACAGCCAAATGATGCCAATTAGCATTTTTTAAGCTACCCCATCAGCACAGCCAGCTCGCCTCACTATTTGCGGGCTGGCTGTTTGCTTTTAGGAGAAGAAGTTTCCTGCGTACACGACCAAGCGAAAGTGTGAGGCAATCAATATAAAGGCTAAAAGGATCAGGCCTCCGTCCCAGCGTAGTCTTTATCGCGCATCAGCGTAAAGCCTATTGAATACTAACTTAGCTCTTCCACAAACCAGGACCGCAGCTGTGGCGTTTTTTATCAGTATTCTACAGACTGTTCACAGCAGTAAAGTATAGCAAAATCGCATATAATTCCGCTTTTGCTTTTATTTTTCCTAATAAGTGTATATTTTACATTTGTAATTATAAAACTGTTATCAATAGCAAATTTTTGTACAGAAACCGGAACCACCTGAACGCTTGAAATATGACCCGTGTCGATTTTTTTTATAGCAGCCTGTTAACGATTGCACTGACGTTTGCCACGTTCTCTGCTGCTTACACGCAAATAACTGACATCAGATCTCATGACCCTGTGATGATTGAAGAAGATGGTCGCTATTATATATTCCATACCGGACAAGGAATCTCCGTAATGACTTCCACAAACATGAAGGACTGGAACCGTTCAGCTCCTGTTTTTGCCGAGCCACCTACCTGGGCAATGGAAGCTGTACCAGGCTTTAAAGGTCATATTTGGGCTCCGGACATCTACTTTCATAACGACACCTATTACCTATATTATTCCATCTCGGCTTTTGGAAAAAACACATCTGCTATAGGCCTTGCAACCAATACAACGCTCAATTCTGAATCAGCTGATTTTGAATGGATCGACCATGGAAAAGTAATTCAGTCTGTCCCAGGCCGCGACCTATGGAATGCTATCGATCCAAACCTGGTCATTGACGATGAGGGCACCCCCTGGCTATCCTTCGGTTCATTTTGGAATGGCATAAAGCTGATCAAGATGGCTGATGACTTAAGAAAACCAGCAGAACCTCAGGAGTGGTATACTATCGCCAGTCGAGAGAGAGATTGGCAGCAGCAGGACTCATTACCCGGAGAAGGTTCGGTTGAGGCACCATTTATCTTTAAAAAAGATGGATATTATTACCTGTTTGTTTCTTATGACTATTGTTGCAGAGGCCCAGAAAGCACTTACAAAATCGTGGTGGCCAGAGCAGAGAACGTCAGAGGACCATATCTGGATAAAAATGGTGACGCCATGCGAAACGGCGCAGCAACTTTAGTATTAGAAGGTAATGCGCACTGGCATGGTGTAGGGCATAATGCTACCTATACTTTTAATGGCAGCGACTTCATCGTTTTCCACGGCTATGATGCTAAAGATGAAGGCAAACCTAAACTGCAAATAAAAACCCTGGAGTGGAAGGACGGCTGGCCGGAAGTATCGGGTGATGTGAAATAATTTTAATCATAAAGCATAAACTATGTTACGAAATAAATACAGTAAATGGCTAGTGACAGCAAGTGCAGTACTGCTGCTCACTCCAGCATCAGAAGCACAAAATGCCCGTATTAAAATTGACCTTGACCGCACAATCGGTGAGGTAGATGAAAAAATTTACGGGAATTTTGTTGAGCATCTTGGCCGTTGTGTCTATGGCGGGATTTACGACCCCGATTCAAAACTTTCCGACGACCGTGGATTTAGGAAAGATGTACTCCAGGCAGCAAAAGACCTAAATGTAACTTTCACCCGCTATCCGGGAGGTAACTTTGTTTCCAACTATCATTGGAAAGATGGTGTAGGACCGGTGGAAGACCGGCCTCAGCGTATGGAACTTGCCTGGGCAAGATTAGAAAGCAATGAGTTCGGCACCAATGAGTTCATGGATTGGGCAAAAGAAATGGATACCGAGCCATATTTCGCCGTAAACCTGGGAACCGGTACCATTGAAGAAGCACAGCAATGGGTGGAATACACTAATGTAGCAGACGGCCCCTACTATGCCGAACTAAGGAAAAAGCATGGCTATGAAGCGCCTCATAATATAAAATACTGGAGTTTGGGCAATGAAATGGATGGCCCATGGCAAATGGGGCACCTCAACGCTGAAGACTATACCAAAAAAGCCAGAGAGGCCGCCAAACTCATGCGTCTGACAGATCCCAGCATCAAGCTTATTGCAGCAGGCTCCTCTAACTACCGCCCTAATGCTGACCCTGATGAGTGGAACCGCACCGTGCTGACTGAACTGAGAGATGTCATAGACTACATTGCTTTGCATATCTATACCGGCAACCCGGACGATAGTTACTACAACTTTGTAGCGACACCACTTATTCTAGAGCAGCGTACCA
>JBGSXH010000445.1:0-3388 GCA_041751515.1 Cyclobacteriaceae bacterium
TGGCCCTGAATATACAATGCGTTAGATTGATTTCCAGTAACTTCCGGCAATGGCCTGTGATCGACAGCCAGACTATAAATATCGTGTCCGATAGAAGGCAGATCGGAAAAACCACCTTGCCAGCCTTCATCGTTTTCTTCAAAAGTAAATTCCATATCCATTGGTGCGGCAGGTACTTCAGGGTCAGGATCTGGCCCCGGGGTTTCATCATCGTTTTTGCTACAGGCAAATTGCACGAACAGAAAAAATACAATACCTATTAAAGACAATATTTTTTTCATGAAGATCTATAGCTGATATGCCAATATAACGTATTGATCATCAAGTATTTTATGTTGAGAGAAGAATAAATTAATGTACAAGCATTTTTTCAATGGCTGCCAGGATGATTGCGCATGCCTCTTCTATTTCAGCTTCGCTAATGACCAGTGGCGGTGCCAATCGCATGGCATTATCACAATACAGGAACCAATCGGTAATGACGCCCATCTTTATCGCCTCATCAATGATCGGTTTAAGAACATCAAAAGACTCAAACTCAACCGCCATCATCAATCCTTTGTTTCGGATAGATTTGATGGCAGGATGGCTAAGCTTGGCTTTGAATAAGTCGGCTTTGTGCTGAACATTCTTCAGGATCGCTTCTTTATTGATCACTTTAAGTGTTGCCAGGGCTGCGGCAGCACTCACCGGGTGTCCGCCGAATGTAGTAATATGTCCTAGCATGGGGTTCTCTTTCAGGGTACCCATAATTTTATCAGAGGCAATAAATGCCCCGATGGGCATACCACCTCCCATGCCTTTAGCACAAACCAGAATATCCGGCACAATATCATATTGTTCAAAAGCCCAGAAAGTGCCGGTACGGCCAAACCCAGCCTGAATTTCATCTAGAATCAATAGTGTTCCTGTTAAATCACAGCGCTCTCTGACCGCTTTAAAGTATTCAAGATCGGCCACTCTAACACCCGATTCTCCCTGAACTGTTTCTACAATAAAACAAGCCGTTTTGTCAGTAATTAATGAAAGTGCCCTGATGTCATTGAAAGGAATATGCTGAATACCAGGCAATAATGGCCTATATGCCTGCTTAAACGACTCACTACCGCAAACGCTCAAAGAGCCTTGTGTAGAGCCATGATAAGAGTTGACACAACTAATAATTTCAGCACGTCCGGAATATCTTTTGGCCAACTTCAAGGCACCTTCGACAGCTTCACTTCCAGAATTCACCAGGTAAGACATGTTCAGCGAAGGCGGCAGGGTAGAGGCGAGGGCTTCGGCCAGGCGGGTTTGTGGTGTTTGAACAAATTCGCCATAGGCCATCAAATGCAGATACCGGTCAATTTGATCCTTAATGGCTTTGATGACCTCCGGGTGGCGATGCCCAATATTACTGACCCCAATTCCAGAAATCAAGTCGAGGTATTTTTCACCCTCAGGACCGTACATATAGACACCCTCAGCCCGCTCAATTTCAATCATGAGCGGAAAATTCGTCGTTTGGGCAAGGTTTTGAAGAAATAGCTGTCGGTTTGTGATCATTTTGCAAAATTAACTGCTATCTGCATAAATAAATAGCGATCTTCCAAAAGCTTCTGTTTTTATCTTTTGTTTAGGAGGATACGCCTATATTTCAGCACATTCACTACAGAAAGATGAGCTTTTTACCAACGTACTTTTCATATTCCGGAGGCAGGCCAAAGTGCTGTCCGGCAAAATCATCAAAAAATCCCTGGGTTTCCTCAGAGAGTAAAGCGCTTAGTTCATCGGCAACAGCTCCGCTAATCATATAGGGCTTCATAGCCGAATGTAAATGTGCACCTTTGCAAAATGCGAATACCTGGAATTCGTCCATAGTAGCAGCAGCCTTTCCTGTTAGAGCACAGGTTTCAAGTAGCTGTTCACTATTCTGGGCTTCTTCCTCAAGTGGCATGTTTCTCTCCCTAATAAAATCAGGGTATCGCATAAAATAGTCATGAATTGTCTTTAAAGAAGCTTTAGAAATTTTTTGCTTCATCCTTGCAGCGCAGTCCAGACAAATAGCATATTCGAAAATGACATCCTTTGCTTTATAGCCGCTGTATTGTCGAAAAGCTTTTTCAATCATATAATCAGCGTTAGACATGATCAACTCTTTTTCACATTCGATACAATGTGTAAACATTGCCTTATCTTTGAAAGCATGGAGTACTTTAGGAATAGGATGTCTGCCCATGTGATCTATAGAAATTAAAAGCTTAAAAAAAAGGGGCACAAGGCCCCTGAATGAGTTACTATCCTTTTCTTTGAATAGCCTTCTGTGCAGCTTCCACAATATTTTTGGCGCTAAGACCATATTTAATCATGAGGTCTGCAGGTTTTCCGCTTTCTCCGAAAGAGTCCTGAACGGCCACCATTTCCAAGGGTCTGGGGTCGTTCAATGACAATAGCCTTGCAACGCTTTCTCCCAAACCGCCGTGTATCTGGTGCTCTTCTGCAGAAACAGCACAACCGGTTTTAGCAACTGATTTAAGAATCGCTTCCGCATCCAAAGGCTTTATTGTATGGATGTTGATGATTTCAGCGCTGATGCCTTTCTCTGCTAAAATGGCTTCTGCTTCAATCGCTTGCCAAACAAGATGGCCGGTAGCAAAAATGGAAACATCGGCACCCTCAATAAGGTGCAACGCCTTGCCGATTTCAAACTTCTGATCCGCCGGAGTGAAAATTGGCACTACGGGACGGCCAAAGCGGAGATAAACCGGGCCTTCATAATCAGCAATAGCGATTGTTGCTGCTTTGGTTTGGTTATAATCGCAAGGGTTGATGACGGTCATATGCGGCAACATCTTCATCATGCCCAAGTCTTCAAGAATTTGGTGAGTGGCACCATCTTCCCCCAGCGTAAGACCGGCATGAGAAGCACAAATTTTAACGTTCTTGCTGCTGTAGGCTATGGATTGTCTGATTTGGTCGTAAACACGTCCTGTGGAGAAATTGGCAAAAGTGCCGGTATAAGGTATTTTGCCGCCAATGGTCATCCCTGCGGCAAGACCCATCATATTGGCCTCTGCAATCCCTACTTGATAGAACCTATCGGGAAATTCCTTTTGAAAATCTCCCATCTTTAATGATCCGATAAGGTCGGCACAAAGGCCAACTACATTCGGGTTCTTTCTACCGAGTTCCAATAGTCCGGCGCCAAAGCCAGAACGGGTATCTTTCTTTTCTGTATAGCTAATTTTGGTCATTTGTTAAATAGTTTAACGCTCATGGTTGAGCCTGATGTTATGGTAAATGTTTTAACTTCTGTGTATTTGCTACCAAAGGCATTCTGCGCTCTGTAGACAATGCTGTACTTTCCTGGTTGAATGGTAAGACTGTGCTTTACTTCGTTAGGTTCAAG
>JBGSXH010000446.1:0-6361 GCA_041751515.1 Cyclobacteriaceae bacterium
ACAGATGGCTTTACCTGTACCACTACAGATGACGAAGGAAACTATGCACTAACCAGCACCAAAAAGGCGCAATTTGTTTATTTGTCGACGCCGGCAGGTTATGAGTTTGCGCATGAAGGGGGCATAGCACGTTTTTATCAATCTATCGAGCATGAGAAAGAGGAATTTCAGGCAGATTTTAAACTAACGGCTTTGTCCATGAACGATGAGCGCCATGCCTTCATTCTTTGGGCAGATACGCAAATGATTTCCAAAGCCGACTCCGAAGAGCTTCTGAAAACTGCAGCCCCTGACACCCGAAAGTTGGTTGATTCCCTCAAAGAGAAAATGCCCGTGCATGGCATTGGTTGTGGTGATTTGGTTTGGGACAAGTTTGAGCTTTTCGACGATTACAAGGAAGCTGTTGGCATGACGGGTGCTCCCTTTTTTCAGGTCATCGGTAACCACGATATGGATCTTGACGCCAGAACAGACGAGCATTCTGCTGCTACATTTAAGCAATTATTTGGCCCCAATTACTATTCTTTCAACAGGGGAAAAATCCATTATGTGGTTTTGGATGACGTCTTTTTTATTGGCACAGCCAAAAAATACATTGGCTATATCACCGAAAATCAATTATCCTGGCTGGAGCAGGACCTGTCTCATGTGACGCCGGGAACTACCATTGTGCTGAGTGTACACATTCCGACTATCACCGGTGCAGCCGAAAGAAACGAAGCAAAAGAGGCTTCGCTGGGTGGCACAGTGGCGAACCGCGACCAATTATATGCCTTGCTCGCACCTTTTAAGGTGCATATCATGTCTGGTCATACACATTTTAACGAAACATACATCATCAGTGAGAACATCATAGAGCATGTACACGGCACAGTTTGTGGTGCCTGGTGGACAGGCCCGATTTGCTACGACGGAACACCAAATGGTTATGGTGTGTATGAAGTGAATGGGGGAGATATCTCCTGGTATTACAAAGCTACAGGGCATGATAAGGCGCACCAGATGCGCATTTACCCTGTCGGAACCATGGCAGAAAAACCGGATGCGCTGCTGGTCAATGTCTGGAACTGGGACCCTCAGTGGACAGTAGAGTGGATAGAAGATGACGTTGAAAAAGGAGCAATGGAAAGAATTACCACCTACGACCCATTGTCCTGGGATATGCACTTGGGTGCCGATAAACCTGAGCGCCATGGCTGGATAGAGCCTCAGCTAACGGATCATATTTTTACTGTCAATCCTTCGAAAACCGCCAAAAATATAAGCGTTCGTGCCACCGACCGTTTTGGTAATGTATATACAGAGCGCATCTCCTTAGAAGCCTGATCAACCAAGCTTTCAGCCTGCGTAAAACAGGAAAACCCGGAATGGCTTCCACCTTCGGGTATACCGCGCAACAAATGCCTGTTCTTTGTCCAATCGCTCCATGAGTGCCGGCATTTGTTCGCGCGCCTGTATAATCATAGCATGAAGTGTTTCATCATTGGTGGATAGTGCAGCCATCTGGGTCTCTGCATAGTTGATATTGTTAAAAGCAGTCGCTAATTGCGCTGTAATGGCTTCATCGGGAATACTGGGATTTTTGAAAAACCTGTTTTTCTGTTGGATGTACCGATTGAACTGATTTATACCCGTGTTCAGCTTCTCTACCGCCAGATTGTATCTGATATTAGTCATTTTCATGGTGAGAAAATCGGTATGCTCTCGGATAAGTTGATGATCGTTGCCGGCCATCATGGTACGCTGCATGCGTGCCTCATGATAAGTCAGCTCATCCATGTTTTTTAGGTCTTCTATCGCCAGTTTATAGGAAAAATTACTGAATAATGTATCTCTTTCGTGATGAACGAATGCTTTGTGGCTGATAGGATTTTCAGAAAATTGCCAGATAGGGTCGAATGGCATATGGGTCTTAACAAAACGCTCAGGAGGAATCATAAAATACCTGTCCCTAAAAGTGTGAACATATTTTCCTTTGTAAATATAGCCAGCTGCCCAGGTAACGTCCAGGTTATACCATTCTCCATCAATCTTCACAGCATTCCATGCATGGTTGATGGGGTCAATCTTATTGTTTTGCTTAGTATAGCCTACAATCACTTGCGATTCTAATCCTAGATGTGCGGCCAGGGCATGTAACACTTCCGCATAATGCTGGCACAGTCCTTTTCGTTTGGCAAGCGTTTCCTTAACGATCTCATCCGTGGTAAAATAGCCTTTTCTGTTCTCCAGCGCTGCTACATCGTAGTGGATATTATGTGCTACCCAAATATAAAGTGCGCGAATTTGCTCTTCTGCTGTACCTGCATTTTGTGTCAAATGTTCAGCAATGGCCTCAACACTACGCATCGAAGTCGGTACTGCCATAGCAGCCGAATCTGTAGCATTCAGCTTGTTTTGAGCCAAAGAAAAGTAACTTTGACAAAGTAAAAGCATTAGTGTGATAACTAATTTTAACATTTAATTTAATGGATTGCAGCTTATATTTCAAAAACTATATCTTGGAAGTACTTTAGGAATGATAAGGTATAATAGCTATTAATTGCTGGAATAGAAAAATTCATTAAAATTCCTGATGTAATATAACGGCCATGTCGTTATAGGATTGCTTAAATAAGTCTTCGATTCTTAACAGCTCAACAGCAATATGCATTCACTACTTGAACAAATTTTTGAAAAGCAGTCATTTACAAATAGTGGTGGCGAGACTGTTGCACTACATTCGCATACAGTGAAGCCTCAATGTGAATTTTTGCAACGAATTATAAAAGAAAATAAATTTAAAAAGGGTATCGAAATTGGGTTGGCTTACGGCATTTCTTCCCTGGCAATTCTGGAAGCACTACGATCGCAAAATGGCAGACATACAGTCATCGACAAATTTCAGCACCAGAGCTGGGGTGGCAATGGGCTGGATCTTATAAAACAAGCAGGCTATGGCGATCAACTGGAGTTCCACGAAGCTTTTTGCTATGAAGTATTGCCGAAATTAATGAATGCAGGAAAGCAATATGACTTTGCTTATATTGACTCCACCAAACAGTTCGATTGGATTCTTGTCGATTTTTTCTATCTGGACAAACTCATTGAAACCGGAGGTGTCATTGTTTTTGACGATGTGAGTTTTCCGGGCATCAGCAAGGTGCTAAGGTATATTAGCCAATGGCCTAACTATAAAATTTATGGGCAATGGCCAAAGAATAAAAAACAGAAGCAGTCTAAAAAGCTGAATTTGTTGTTAAAAGTATTACCAAAACTGCGTAAATACATTAGGGAAGATGCCCTTCTGACAAATTATGATCTAGGAATTAATGCGCATTGCATAGCTCTGCAAAAGACTGGTGATGATACCCGGAATTGGGATTGGCATAAAAGCTTTTAAAACATTCGAATATTACTGGGCCAATTCCTCAAGGAGTGCATCCAGGTCCAATGATCTGGTATACATGTCCAGGCTTCCATCTGCCTGCGTTGGCCAATGAGAGACTGGCCTGTCCCAGTACAATTCGACACCGTTCTTATCAGGATCATTGAGGTAAAGTGCCTCAGAAACACCATGGTCTGCAGCGCCGGTCAAAGGATATTGAAAATCCAACAATCGCCTGTATATCGCTGCCAGGTTCTTCCGCTCAGGATATAGAATGGAAATATGAAACAAGCCCGGACTATGCACAGGAGCCACAGGCTGGTCTTTGCTATACCAGGTATTTAGACCGATATGATGGTGGTAGCCGCCTGCAGCGACGAATGCTGCATCTTTCCCATAGCGCATGGTAATTTCAAAACCCAATATCCGACAGTAGAAGTCCAATGCCACCTCCAGATGAGCCACTTTGAGGTGTACATGGCCAATTCCAGCGCCAGCAGGTATTTTATATTTGTCATCCATAACAAAGAATTCTTAAATCGATTTGTATTTTCTTTTCATAATCCATTTAACCAAAGGAAGTAATATTGCAGGCGGTTGTTTATAACCCTTTGTTGCCAATCTTTGTCCCATGGCCACATAGTCTGATTTTTGAGTAGGAAGCTGTGTTCCCAACCCATCAACATACCGATTAAACATGCAAAATGCAGCCGAAATTAATACGGTATCGTGAATCTCTTCATCTGTAGCGCCTGCGAGTTTAGCTTGTTCAATGATGGCTGCATTGACAGCTTTGCCACTTTGCTGAACCTTGGCGGCAACTAATAATAATGCTTTCATTTTTCCAGAAACCGGAATCTCATCTGCTGCATCCAACAGGCATGTGATTGTTTTTCCATCATCCTTAAAATGTGCAGTAGCAGCCGCTCCGTGCGATTCGCAGCAAAATTCACAATTGTTAAGTCTGGAAACGTAAGCAGCGATCAGTTCCCTTTCGCCAGAACTTAGCGTAGACGGGCCGTGTAGTAAAGTTTGCGCCAAATTAGACAGTGCCTTGCCTGTACTGCGTTTGTAAAACAATAGCTCAAGAATGCCGGGAAAAGGAAGATCGGTTTTGATATAGCTCATCTTATGCAATTAATAGTGAATAATTTAGTAATTAATTGAAAGATGTTGACATGAAGATGCAAATTAATTATCAAGATAAGCAGTTTAATACTTCCAATTGAAGGTAAAACTTGTTAAGTTAGACTACAATCTTAACACTGCTTTAATGTCCCAATGGTTATGGTACGATTTGCTTTTTGTCTGATAATAGTCATGATGGTTTCCTGCAACAACAAAGAAGATCGCACCAAAGCAAAAGCAAGACAGCCCATCGCCGAAGTTGATTCTTCTAACCTCCAGCAGCCCCAAAGACGATTGCCCAGTAGTTTTAAATTTGAGTTGAATACGCCACGTGATGTTTTCTATCTGAAGAAGGCTCAGCTTCACGGTAGCTTCTTCGAAAACAGAATCGAATTTTACACCATAGAAGCACCCAGCATTCGCCTTTTCGATACAGGCATCAAAAAAGTGACCCTCTATTTTATTGATGGTAATTTGACCAAAACCAAATACTTATTGGAAAAGGATATTTCTTCAGCCTTGATCAACGTGCATGGCAAATTCAATATGGTAGCACTCGATACGATTACGAAAAGTAGCATAGCTGACAAGAAGATTTTAAGGAAAGTAAATAAATTGTATGAGTTACATGCTAATGTGCAGCAATATCAGCTCAAATGGAAAAAAGCTAATAAGACCCTGAAGTACAGAAAAGTCAAAAATTTAAATTTTCAGGAAGAGGCTGTTATGGAGTACATAGAAGAGCTCAATGATTACCTACCCGAGTTTCGCATGCTTGAAACAACTTTGAATCTTTAGATAACATTCTCATTGATAACATGTTAATATAGCTCAACATTTTTTAAGCTATGTTAACAAGAGCCCAACAACGCAAAAAGCGTGACGGTAATTCTCGAAAAAACAATTTTTATGGCGATAAGTCACCCAGTCAAATTCGGGAAGAGTTTAAGTCATTTATTATAGATAAACAACATCCTTGCCTTGCAGCGCAATCAGTTTTTCATAATGAAAGCTATGAGCTGTTTGTATTGGAACAATTGGGTTCCAAGTCTGCTGCCTTGCAAATGAGCAAACATATTAAATCATTTATTGAGAATAAAGATCAGATGAATGGCCGGTTTGTGTCATTGATCTGCTGCTTTAAAAATCCTCAAGATTTATCAGAAATGCAGTTTGAATCCCTGTTATGGCAACAGCTACAATTTCTGAATGCTATAGACGAATGCAGCTGGGACGAAACAGTAAGTGATAATCCTGAAGACAGTAAGTTCAGCTTTAGTTTTGACGGCACGGCCTTTTATGTTGTCGGTCTGCAAGCAAATAGTTCACGACTTTCACGGCAGTTTAATTATCCTACCCTGGTTTTCAACCTGCATACGCAATTTGAAGCGTTAAGGGAAAAAGGGAATTATAGTAAAATGCGGGATGGTATCAGGGCCAGAGATACCCAGCTTCAAGGCTTTGTCAACCCGATGATGGAAGACCACGGTGTCAGTTCAGAGGCAAAACAGTACAGCGGAAGGGAAGTAGATGAAAGCTGGAAATGTCCGTTTTTAAATCAAAATTCAAAATAAGTACAGATAATCATGGATCCAATTCACATAGATCAGAAAGCAATCACTACCATAGCACCGCAAACTGGTGCCGCATTTACGCTCAAGAAAGGTCAATACCTGAAAGTAATTGATCCGGAAGGGCAGCAGGTTTCTGACTTGGTCTGCTTCAATCTCGAGGACACAAAAGAATGGCTGTCTTCGGGAAAAACGCTGGATTATGCCAGCAACATTTTAATATCCAAAGGCGATAAATTATATAGCAACAGAAGCAATGTGATGCTTGAAATTATCGAAGACACCAATGGTCGCA
>JBGSXH010000447.1:0-2077 GCA_041751515.1 Cyclobacteriaceae bacterium
ATGTTTGGTGATGATCCTTTTGCATATTGCTAAACCAATACCAGTACCACTGTATTGTGAGTAACTATGCAGGCGGGTAAAGATGTTAAAAACTTTATCTAAATAGGCCTGCTCTATGCCAATGCCATTGTCGCTTATGGAAAACTGCCAAAACTGCTCCAGTTCTTCAGCAGCTATGTGGATGTTGGGTTGCGTTTCGTGCCTATGATATTTCAGTGCATTGGAAATAATATTATAGAAAACCTGTCGAATAGCGGCCGTGGCAATTTTAATTTTTGGAAGATCGGCTACTGTTATTTTTGCATTTTTACTGATAATCTGATCACGGTGTGTTTCTTCAAATTCTGCTATCAGCTGAGTTGGGTCAACCAAAGCAACTTTTTCATCAACATGATCTGATTTGTAATAGTTGAGCAAATCGCTCATGAGCGTGTCCATTCTATTGGCACTCTCTATAGAATAGCGAATATATTGCTGTGCCTTTTCATCTAATTGCTGTCCATATCTTTTTTCCAGCAGCTGCATAAATGACTTTATGTTCCTTAAGGGTTCTTTCAGGTCATGGGAGGCACTGTAAGCAAAGACTTCCATGTCCTTTGCATACTTTTCAATTTTTTGTTGTGATGCCTCCAGTAGTCGGTTTTTCTTCCTTAGCTTCAGTAAGTTCATGACTTGTTTTCCCAGGCTTCTCATAGAAGCTTGTTGCTCTTCACTGAGTTCTCTGGGTTTATGATCGATAACGCAGAGCGTACCCAAAGCATAGCCATTGTCGGTAACCAATGGAATGCCGGCATAAAATATGACATTGGGATTGTTTTTTACCAGCGGGTTATCAGCAAAGCGTTTGTCCTTACGGGAATCGGGTACAATCATCAGCTCGTTTGGACGATTGATGGCATGTGCGCAGAAGGCAAATTCCCGAGCCGTTTCACTGATGTCTAACCCCTGACGTGCTTTGAAATATTGGCGATCCTTATCTACCAAGGTTATCAGTGAGATCGGAGTTTCACAAATTAAAGAAGCAATGCGAATGATATCGTCATAATCACTTTCAGGAAGGGTATCCAGTATGTCATAACTTTCCAGCTCATTCAACCGGCTTGCTTCATTTTCTGGAAATTCAGGTGCTATCATGTTAAAAAAAATTATTTCGGTAGGGTAAAATAAAAAGTAGTGCCTTCTCCGTAGGTGGAAGTCAGCCAGATATTACCGTCCATGTTTTCAATAATTTTCTTGGCTACGGCAAGTCCCATACCTGTGCCGCCATATTCATCTTTATTGTGTAGCCGCTGAAATATCACAAAAATTTTATCAAAGTATTCAGCCTCTATGCCGATGCCATTATCGGCAATTCTAAATTCCCAATGAGTAATGCCCTCTTCCGCAGTTATTGTCACCTTTGGTAATTCTTTTGCAATATTACTGTATTTAAGTGCATTCCCAATGATATTCTGAAAAACCTGCCTTAAAGGTGTTTTGTGGGCATGTATAATCGGTAGGTTTTGCTTATTGATTGTTGCATCTTTTTCCTGTAGTTGCTTTCTGTAAAGCACCTTAATATCCTCTATCAATTCATTGATATCAATATCCTGTTTATCGCTTTCTGTTCTTCCTACTCTGGAAAACTCCAGCAAATCCAGGATAATTTGCCGCATGCGTTTGGCTCCATCGACTGCAAAATTGATGTATAATTTACCCTTTTCATCAAGGACTTCACCATATTTCTTATCGAGCTGGGTCAAAAAGCTGGTCACCATGCGCAAGGGCTCCTGCAAATCGTGTGAGGCGACATAGGCAAACTGTTCTAGCTCAGCATTGGACATGGACAAGTCTCTGGCATGTTTTTCCAGGTTCTTGTGCATTTTCTTAAGGGTTTTCTCAGACTTCCTTAACTCAAACTCAGCAACCTTACGTTCATTAATATTTTTAAAGAAGGCCGTCAACCCTTCTTCCGAAGGGTAGGCACTTACATCAAACCAGGTGTCTAAAGGCGGAAAGTATTCCTCAAATCGGACTGAAACTTTTTCTTCCATGGCTCTGTGGTATTCTGTGTAAAATTTTAACGGAACAGCGTTTT
>JBGSXH010000448.1:0-10310 GCA_041751515.1 Cyclobacteriaceae bacterium
TCAAATCAACGCAGTGGATAACTAAACTCGGTACGAACAATAGTTGGTTCAATCAGCAGTTAGGTGGTCTTAATATTCATAAACTGCATTTTTAGTTGCAAATAATTAGTACCATTCCAAGAATTTTAAAGTATTTTATTCATGCTTTGTCCTTTTTGAAATATTTGCTTTACATTCGGGTTAGAGGGTTAACAATACAAGTATATGCCTGCATTACAGTCATGAGCTACCGTTATTCATCGATATTAAGTCTTATTTGCCTGCTGCTGGGTTTTTCCTGCACTGCTCCTGAGGAGGCGGAAAAGGAAGAAAAGGCTAAAGCTGCCGCCAGTGCCACGACAGTGCAGGCAACACAGGTGAGGCACGATACCACCAGGGCAGGGGAATATTATTATTACATACAGGGCAATGGCACCTTTCGCCCGGAAAAAGAAATTCAATACAAGGCACAGGCCGAAGGCCGGGTCATCACATTGCATGGCAATACCGGAAGTAGGAAAAATGCAGGCCAACCGCTGCTCCATTTCGACAGTAAGGAGGCTACGCTGTCGGTTGAAAAAGCGAGAATAAGTTTGGAGAAGGCACAGCTGGAATATGAAAATACGCTGGTAGGTTATCCGCAGGGGAAGGCCAATGCCGCTACCCGCGACTCATTGCTACAAAAGCTCGTCATTTCCAGTGGGCTGGCTGAAGCCCGGCATGAGCTGAAGCAGGCAGAAAGCGTCCTGGAAAATACACGTTTGGCAGCTCCTTTTCCCGGGATTATGGCCGATCTGGAAGTAGTGGAAGGGAGCCAGGTCAATGCCGGCGATCCGCTGTTTACCTTTTACAGCAATGGCAATTTGCTGCTGGACATTCATTTGTTGGAAAGTGATCTACAACACGTTAAAAGCGGCTATCCAGCTGCAATAAAGCCGCTTTCGCAAATCGATAATGCCACTGCCATATCTGGAAAAATCAGGCATATTAATCCCAGAGTCGATGAAAACGGTCAGGTGAAAGTCGTCATTGAAACCACTGCCACCCAAAATCTTATTCCCGGTATGCATGCAGAGGTCACCATCAAAATTCCTTATCCCGAAAAGACCTGGGTGCCTAAGGACGCCGTGGTGCTGCGTTCCGGCCGCTCGGTGGTTTTTACCATAGAAGGAGAAAAAGCCAAGTGGAATTATGTAGAAACCGGTATGGACAATGGGCGGGAGGTAGAAATCCTTGATGGCGTAGCAGCCGGTAGTCTGGTCGTTACCAGTAACAACCTGCAGCTGGCCCATGATGCGCCGGTAGTCACGCAAACCAATAAAAACTAGCGCTGGTGGTGCGCTATCTCATTCAGCGGCCCGTAGCGGTGCTCATGACCACGCTGGCATTGTTAATCTTTAGCTTGCTGGCGATCCGCGAACTGCCTGTTTCATTATTACCACCTACAGAAATTCCCGAAATTGTTGTTAAAGTAAATCTGAGCAATGCCTCGCCCGAAGCTGTGGAGCGCAATGCGCTGGCCCCGCTGCGCAATGCGCTGCAAACCCTCCCCAGCCTCAGCAGCATGGAGAGCCAGGCCGGCAGTGAGACTGGCGACATACGGCTGCGGTTTGAGTTTGGTATTGCCATGGACCTTGTCTTCATTGAAATTAACGAAAAAATCGACCGCATTGTGGGGCAACTACCTGCTGAAATGGAACGCCCCCTTGTCATCAGGTTGAGCGCATCAGACATTCCCGTGGTACGCCTGCACATGGTGCCGCAGGAAGATGTAAACTTTGCGGAGGTGTCCGACCTAGCGAAAAATGTGGTGCGCAAGCGGCTGGAGCAGCTGGAAGGTATTTCCCTGGTGGACATCAATGGTGCACGAAGCAATAATATAGTGGTGCAGCCAGACCCGGCTGCGCTGCGGCGGCATAACTTGGACGAAAAGTCCCTCATTACCACCATAGAAAATGCCAACCGGGAGCTGGGTGGGGTGAGTGTAAAAGACGGCCAATACCGCTACTTTCTGAAAATGGCCAACCGCCTCCAGCGTGAAGATGATATCTTACAACTTCCGGTGCAGATAAGTGATTCAGCGGGTTTCATTCCTATGCGCAATCTGGCTACTGTACGATTAGAACAGGAACGACCCAAAGGCAAACACCTATACAATAACGAAGAGGCCCTGGTATTGAACATTCATAAGCAGGCCAATGCCAGAATGAATGCCATTATGCCTGAATTGTATGCTGCGACAGCACTGTTCCAGCAGGATTATCCCGGCGTTCAATTTGCGCTGTCTCAGGACCAATCTGCTTTGCTGGATACTTCTATAGATAATCTCAGCAGTAGTTTGTACATGGGCGGCATTTTTGCCCTGGCCATTTTGTTTATCTTCATCGGCAATTATCGCACGCCATTGATTATGGCTGTCAGTTTACCTGTATCGCTCTTAATTAGCTTCTTGCTCTTTCAGCTTTTCAACGTCTCCATCAATATCATTTCGTTAAGCGGTCTGGCGCTTGGCGTGGGAATGCTCATCGATAATTCCATCATTGTACTCGATAATATCAGCAGGAAAAGGGGGGAAGGTTTAGGCTTGATGGATGCCTGTGTGGAAGGCGTCAATGAGATCATGAGCGCGCTGGTAAGCTCGGTGCTAACGACACTGGCAGTATTTGTACCGCTAATTTACCTGAGCGGTGTGGCAGGAGCCTTGTTTTTTGACCAGGCGGTGGCGGTGGCTGTGATTCTGGGTGTTTCTTTGCTGGTCGCTTTTATCTTGCTGCCTTTGCTTTACCTGCTGATGTTTCAGCGCTATACTAAAACCGTGCAGCAAGACAGCCGCCTGTATTTGCGCATGGAACGCTTGTATAATCGTTTGTTTCAGCGCGTTTTTAAAAGGCCTGCAGTGGCTTTTTTCTTGTTGATACTTCTCATTCCGCTTGCGGGGATGCTTGGTTATAGCCTGCCCATTTCCGGTATGCCCCCTGTAAAAAAGCTGGATTTGCAGCTGCAGATCGACTGGAACGAGGCCGTTTCGATAGAAGAGCATACGCGCAGGTTGCAAAAGCTTTTTGCCGCTTCACCGGTGCTGCCCAGACAGTTTGATATTGATTTTGGCCTGAGCCAGTACCTTTTGCAGTCAGACGATAATGCCGCACAGCAATCGGCTGCCTATATTTTGTTTGATAATGCTTCAGAGATGTCAGCCTACGTCACTTTTCTGGATACATTCTTTGCCAGCAATTACCCGGCAGCCAGTTTTCAGCAAAAGCCGGCTGCCAATGCCTTCGACCAGCTGTTCAGCAACGATGAGCCCTATTTTAAGCTCAAGTGGCGAATGCAGCAGGCCACAGACGCCGGTCCGGAGTTGCAGGTGTTGCATACTGCACTGGAAGACTTTCCCATCAAAACCTGGGACTTCAGCGATAACCTCCATGCTAATACTGCTCTGAGCCTTCAGCCACGCTATGCCATGATGAACCGCTATGGCGTGAGTTTCGAAGATTTGATGGACAAGGTAGAGAAGCTCTTTGGGGAATACACTATTACCAATATCACCGGATTAAACCGCGAAATGCCCGTACGACTGGACATGGCGACTGCTGATATCCGGCATGCGCTTTCAAGCAATACGATAAGAGGAAAGAATAATCAGAAATACACCCTTGCAGAGTTTATTGACCTGTCTTTTACCGAGCAGCCTAAATACATCAGCGCCGATCGCTCAGGACAATATTACAGCATTACCTTCGACGAGCAGACGGAAGTGGAGGCATTGCAGGCCTCGGCTATGGAATGGTCGCAACAGCACGGGTTTTTAGCAGACATTGGCGGGCAGTATTTTGCAGATCGGGAAACGATTCAACAGCTTGCCTTCATTCTGGTAGTGGCGGTTGCTTTGCTGTATTTCATTTTGGCAGCACAGTTTGAAAATTTTATGCAGCCCTTCATTGTAGTGACAACTTTACCGCTGGGCATCGGCGGCGCATTTTTACTTTTATTGCTTACAGGGCAGAGTCTGAATGTCATGTCTGGGATAGGCCTGGTAGTGATGTTGGGGATTATTGTGAATGATGCTATCCTGAAGATCGATATCATCAACAGGAATTTCAAAGCCAATATTGTGAAGAGGGTACCAAGACGCACTGCCCTCATGGATGCCCTCCACACAGGCGGCAAGCTCAGGTTAAAGCCCATCGTGATGACCTCCCTGACCACTATGCTGGCGCTCGCACCTTTGCTATTTTTTAGCGGATTAGGGGCAGAACTACAGCGGCCACTGGTCATTAGTGTCTTAGGTGGATTGACGATTGGTACCTTATCCTCATTATTTTATGTGCCGCTGGCCTATTTCTTTATGATGAAGAAAGGGCCTGCAGTATGATGTCGCCCTTTCGTGTCATCGTTGTTTTTCTGGTGCTCAGTGTCGGCGGACTGGCATTGTTGCCAAAGCTAAAGATCGACCTGAATCCTCCCCCGCCGGACTATAAACTGTATGTCAGTTTTGATGTCGGGCAGGCCTCTCCCAATATGGTAGAGCAGTTGGCCACCGCTCCTCTGGAAAATGCACTTTCGACATTGCGAGACCTCAAAGAAATCGGGTCTGTTTCCAGCTATAACGAGGGGCAGATTACCCTGGAGTTTGACAGGGATACCGATATGGACTATAAACGCTTTGAGCTGGCCATGCTGCTGCGGCAACTTTACCCCAGGTTGGATGAGCGGGTCAGCTTTCCGCTGGTTTCCGAAAGCTATCGCAATGAAAATAGCGGTGTCTTCATGCAATATACGCTCAATGCCCCCATGGCGCCTTTTGAGCTAAAGAAAATGGGGGAGGAGCTGGTGCAAAAACCGCTGAGTGCCATTCGTGAGCTGGAGGCAGTGAGTTTTTACGGGGCCAGCGACTTAGGCATAAGGGTTCAGTACGATGAAGCCAAAGCCGTTGCGTATGGCATTACCAAGGAGCGCATGGTGCAAATGCTGCAAAAGCAATTTGGCACCTACTACCCTGGGATGGGGCAGTTCAGAGAAGGGACTTATACATTTTTAAGGGTCGATCGCTCCATTCATAAAACCCAGGAAATTGAGGACTTTGAGGTGGAAAATGCCAACGGACTGACTGTGAAGCTAAAAGACATTGCTAAAGTAAGTCTTGAAGAGCAGGAGGTACAAAGTTATTACAGAATAAATGGGCAGAACTTTGTCAGCATGGTGCTGGATGCGCGCGAAGGGGTGAATAAGGTAGACCTGGGCAGAAAAGTGAAGGCAGAGATTGCTGCGATCAGCCAAAACTTGCCGGCAGGTTATACTTTAAGGCTTATCTACGATGAAACGGAATTTCTGGAAAAGGAGCTGAGCAAAGTGTACCAACGTTCAGGCCTATCCATCTTAATTCTCATCATTTTTATCTTCCTGATCAACCGTAACCTTCGCTACCTTTTCGTACTGTTTAGCGGCATTGTTGTCAACCTCTTCCTGGCTGTTTTGCTGATCTATTTTCTGGACGTTCCCATTCATTTGTATTCCCTAGCGGGTTTGACAATTTCATTCGGCTTACTGGTAGACAATGCTATTGTTATGATCGACCATCTGCACAAGCAGGGTAATCGAAAAGTGTTTTTGGCATTGCTCGCAGCTTCTTTGACGACGATTTGTGCCCTGCTATTGGTGTTTTTTCTGCCCGAAGAAGACCAGCTCAATTTGCTGGATTTCTCGGTCGTCATCTCCGTAACTTTGGGGGTTTCTTTGGTGGTTGCACTCTTTTTTACGCCTGCCATGCACAGCCTGGTGTTTGGTGAAGGCAGCCAACGAAAGGCGATGACTTTTACCAATCTCCGGCGCAGGGTTAAGTTTTTCAAGCTGTATGCAAGCAGTATTTACTGGCTGACTGGAAAGAAAAAGATCTTGGCGGTGTTGAGTTTGCTGGCCTTTGGCATTCCTGTCTTTATGCTTCCGGCTAAGTGGGATGACCATACATGGTATAATGAAACGATTGGTAGCGATATATACCAGGACGATATGCGCCCCTATGTAGACAAAGCCCTGGGCGGAGGCCTGCGGCTTTTTGTGCAGAAAGTATATGAACGCTCTTCGTACCGGGAGCCGGAAAAGACCAAGCTATTCGTCAATGCAAATCTGGCTTACGGCAATACATTGGATAATATGGATTTCATCATCCGTGATTTTGAAAATTATCTGCTCACGGTGGAGGGCGTCGCCATGTTCACTACCAGGGTGATGTCTGGTGAAAATGCGCGCATCGAGATTACTTTTGATGATGATAATGAAAAAGGATCATTGCCCTATATTCTCAAAGCCAGGCTGAGCCTTAAAGCTTCTGATTGGAGTGGGGTACGATGGAGTATTTTCGGTGTCGGGCAGGGTTTTTCAACTGGTTCAGGCGGTTCCATACCTTCCTTCCGGGTGAAGATGAAAGGATATAATTATGAAGCACTGGCAAGTCAGGCTCAGGTGATGGCCGATAAGTTGTTAACGCACGCCAGGGTCAACGAGGTGAACACCAACGAACGGCTTAGCTGGAGAGAACGTGCCAGTGAGGAATATACATTGTACTTGAACCCATCGAGCCTGAGCCAGCAGGGGATCAGTGCAGGACAGGTGGCCAGTGCCATTCAGAATCATGCAAAGTCTACTCGGGCAGATCTAAACCTGGCTGTCAGCAATGTCTATTACCCCGTACAGGTGGCGGGTCTTGCTGTTAATGACTACAGCAAATACGATCTGGAAGAAAATGCCATGCCTGTAAGTGAGCAGCAACGCATAAAGCCAGGTGCACTGGGTACGCTGGCACTGGAGTCGACCAGCAGTGCCCTGCATAAAGAAAACAGGCAATATGTACGGGTGCTCTCTTTTGAATACCTGGGTTCGGCAAAATTTGGCAAAGAGTACATGGAGAAAACACTGGAGGAAATGAAGCAAATCATGCCGCTGGGTTTCTCTGCCGAGCCCGACCAATGGTCTTGGGGAGGGGAGCGTGCAAAACGACAGTATAGTTTGCTATTGATACTGCTTGCCGGAATATTCTTTATCTGCGCCATTCTTTTTGAAAATTTACGGCAACCGGTACTTTTGGTGCTGCTAATACCTTTTTCCTTTGTTGGCCTTTTTGTCACTTTCGGCTGGTTCGACTTTTATTTCGACCAGGGTGGCTATGCTGCTTTTGTGATGCTGGGAGGGCTCACAGTAAATGCAGGAATCTTTATCATACACGACTTACAACAGCGGAGGACGGGCGCCAGTCGTCGAAATGTCATTAAGGCAGTGGCTGCCAAAGCCCAGCCGATACTGCTGACCATACTTTCTACCTGTTTTGGGCTTATTCCGTTTATCATCCACGGTCAAAATGAGGTTTTTTGGTTCAGTCTGGCAGTAGGTACTATCGGCGGATTACTGTTTTCATTGATTGGCGTATTTGTGCTTTTGCCAGTTTGGCTAAGTAACAAAAGCAGTTCTGTCAGATGAGGAATAATAATGAGCACCGCTATAGATAAACCCCTAAAAACTGCTCGGCCAAGTTTATTCGACTTTTTTATGATCGTGATACTTTCCACTTCAAGTCTCTTGCCACAGTGTGTTGTTTTGTGGATTTCTACATCCTGAATATCACGACTTAGCTTTGCATGCGGATAGCTTTTATCAGCTCTGTCCGACTGGGTCAACATAATTTCCCCTTTTTCTTAAGACCAGGATGCTCATTACTATCGACAAGACGGTCATAATTATAATGATCATGAGGTTTTCTGTCTTATTCGAATCTTCGAAAAGCCTGGAACAACCACAATTGGAACTAGCTGATGAAAATGCAACGAGCGTATATATGGCAGATATCGCTATTGTTAATAGATAGGGTAGTAAATAGTCTGATCGGAAGATGAGCAAGAAAGCAGTAGATATTTTTAATAAAATAATAGAATAGACGATATGAAAACTGTATTGCGTCGGGACTAAATAACTTGATGCCATGCCGACAATATAACTGTCACTGTTAAACCACCTATCAGCGGCAGAAAAAAGCAGTAAGATGGCAATAGCAAAACTGACAGCATTAAATACTAATTTCATAGTTTACTATTGTTTGGTCATCATAGTATACAATCAAGTTATTGCCACCTTTGAATATTTTTGCCGCTTTCTGGCCGTCTTTTAGGTTGGGTATGCTTATACTGAATTGATATTCTTTACCAGAGATTTCAGTTAACAAATACACATCAACTACCCTGGCATTTTTTTCATCAGTTATATCATTAAGCAGCCAAAACATATCATCATTATCTAAAAAACCATCTTTAAACATTTGATATGATGGCTCGTTGACCAGGACTCGTGCTCCTCCTCCGAGCTGTTTAAATCCAGCTCTGGGGGGTGGAGTGTTGTCGATGGTTGCTATTTTCTTTACAAATTTGTTTGCTGCCCGGTCAATTATAAACAACATGCCTACACTATAATTGAAATAAGCTGCGAGCGAATGATTTTGTCGGAAGTCTCCTTCATACACTTTGGATATATGATCCGCTGCACCCACAGGAATTTGTATCTTTTCCTGAGTGTCGCCACTATTAAAATCCACTACATCAAAATCAAGTCTGCTGACGGGATTACCCCCTGTATAACGTACAAGAACTTTATCCTCAGGTAGAAATGCTGCAGAGTAAAAATAATCCCTCAGTTTATGAAAGCTTACAGAACCTGTTGCTGTGTTGATTTCCTTTACAGCCGTTTGTTGAAAGTCATGCACTAAAAGTCGGTTTTCTTCCCAATAAATGATGTGGGCTTGGGAAAATTCCATTGGACCAGGACCTTTTTCCCCAAATGAGGATACTTTATTGAAATCGAAGTCGTAAAGTTCAACAGTTTGTGTGTAACCATTAGCGGCCCAGAAAAAAGGTGCATCACCACTGCTATTTTGCTGGAAATTATGGACACTGATAAAATCATCTTTACGTGATATTTCTAATGCGCTGTAAGGAAAGTTTCTGGAAAATTTATAAGCCAGATCGCTGTTATTGTAAACGAATTGTACATCAATTGCTTCATCAGATGAATTAGTATTTACTTTTTCGTTTTCCGTGCTCCTTTCGCTACAGGCTATGCTTGTAAGTTGCAAGAGCAAAGTAATAAATAGGCAGTTCAAGTTCATGTTTATATTTTTGTGATGTATTACGCAGAAAGCAGTTTTAATTTGATTCCTGCTCTTTTTGAAAATACAGTAATGGCGACACTATGTGCAGCCTTTACTGTAAAATTTTGCCATTTGCGTGATTTAGTTTATTGCTTCACTCCAGCTTCCGGTAGATTGTACAACTCTACCATCTGGATACTCAATTCGACACTCTCCAGCACCACTGCAGCCTCCGGCAGCAGTGACATTAGCGTTACTTTTGAAGGACTGTACTGCAAATGCAAAAGTGAAAACTGACGCAAAAATCATTAACTTTTTCATAGGTATAAATTATTAAAGGGTTTAAAGTAAATAAATTATCTTGCAAGAATTTATATTTAAAATTAAATTAATGATAAATACATATCAAGGAAACTTTTGCGCCAAAGTAACAGTAATATTTTATCTTATTATTGCAATAGTTATATTTAAACATTGAAAATAGAATGTATAGCTTTGTATATTTATATATAAAGTAACATTTCAATTTAATATATTTGCCTTTTTATTCCTCAACGATTCTAAGTTTGTCTTTCACAATAAAATAATCCCCTAGCTATCAACTAGTAATTTAGTTAATAGCTTACTGTTAGGCTTACAAGAAGTAAGGACTTTTTAGCTTATGAAAGCTTTCCTTAGTTTAAAACCGCAATAAGCCTTGTACTATAGTATCCATTAACTCAAAAGACAGCGTGCTTCTATAATTATGCTGGCCTGATGATAAGAAAATAGTAATCCTTCTTGAGTCTCCCAGCCTTTGAGATAGATACGCTCAGAAAATGATAGTATGTTAAAGTTGTTTGTATTGAAAATAACAATTTATGTTTACAAGGAGTGAATTATTCGTACTGCCAAGAGGCCCCCATACCAAGCTATATTAATGAATATTAATAAGCGGAGGGCTCGTAGAAAGACGTAGACGAAATCATCGACAGATGGATGCGAAAGCGTGTCTTATCAAAATAGTCACTGCTTATTGCTGCCAGTTAGGTAAGTAATCCTAGATTAAAATAGATTGAATATCAACACGATAGTTCACAAGTAATATAATTGAATCATACAAAGTTTTTTTATTGTTTTAATCAATTTATCTTTAACGTTTAATTTCTAAAATATGCAATTACTTGGTGGGATACTGCTTTTATAAATGAGCGTGCTCTTC
>JBGSXH010000449.1:0-1642 GCA_041751515.1 Cyclobacteriaceae bacterium
TCTTAGCATCAAGGTCAGTAAGATTTCCTTTATTTACGGCAAGGGCACCTGTAAAAGGCTGGTTTTTCTGCAGTACCATTACTTCTTCTGCGACAGAACGGGAATGTATTAAAGTGTGCTCAGTAACAATATTGCCATCAACAACATCAAGACTACCCTGAAACAATGGAAGACGTGTTTCACCCATTAAATGACTGGCCAACTGTTCCTGACTGCCCGCACTGGAATCATCATATTGTCCACTGAGGACCTGCATGTCCGTCACCTGAAAAGTTTGATCGAGCTTTTCATTCCACACACCGCTAGACAAAAGCACCAAACCTGTAAGCGTACAAATAACGATAGTATCAATAAATGGCTCCAAAATAGCTACCAAACCCTCTGAAACTGGTTCATGCGCTCTGGCTGCAGCATGGGCAATAGGCGCAGAACCCTGCCCTGCTTCATTAGAGAACAGTCCACGGTTGACACCTCTGTTGAAAGCAAAGCTAAAATTGGCACCCAAAAATCCGCCTACCGCCGCAGTACCGGTAAAGACATCAGAAAAAATGGAAAACATGCTGGGAATGATATTTCCATAATTGAAGAAAATTACTGCCAACGCACCAATCAGATACAATAAAGCCATGGCCGGCACAAGCTTTTCTGTCACCTTTGCAATACGCTTGATTCCGCCAATAATCACAAAACCTAGCAGAACGGCCAAAACGGCTCCCGTTAAAATATGATTGATGCCAAAGGTGGCATTCAGAGAATTGGAGATACTGTTGATCTGCGGGAGGTTTCCTGTTCCAAAGGAAGATAGCACTGTCGCGATGGCGAATAGCGCTGCCATCCACTTCATGTTCAGCTTGTTTTTCATATAATACATAGGCCCCCCGGCAATGCCGCCTTCTGTATCCTTTTCTCTGTATTTGTGCGATAGCGTTACTTCTACAAACTTTGTGGTCATCCCTAAAAATGCCGTAATTAGCATCCAGAAAATTGCCGCCGGGCCACCAAGATGAATGGCCAGTGCTACTCCTGCAATATTCCCAGTTCCTACGGTACCTGATAAAGCTGTAGTTAAAGCTTGAAAGTGTGAGGTATCCCCTTCGTCTTCTTTTCTATCATATTTCCCCATCACTACACGGATGGCGTGACCCATGTAACGCAGCTGAGGAAATTTCAAATAGATGGTATAAAATATGCCGGTTCCTAATAATAAATAAACAAACCAATCTGCCCCACCGATATAATTATCGATCAGCTGTAAAAAATTATTTACTTCCTGCATAAGTATACTTTATCTTCAAATTCAATATGCGCTTAAATGACTAAGTTTTAAATATAATTGCTAATAATACATTTTAAGAGAAAATGTGAAGTTATATTTTCCTTAATATGTTAATGATTGATTATCAGTTTTTTGTGAGATGGAACAGAAATCATTATTCACGCCAGGGTGATTGTCTTAGTGGGCAAAATGCGACGACGGCGGTGCTTAACTTATCTTATCTATTATATGCTCCCCCGCCAGGAGTTTCAATGTACAACAGGTCTCCTTTATGTACTTCTTCCTGAAATATTCCTTTGAGAATTATCTTACTCCCATTCCTCTTATGCAGCCATTGCTCTCCAACTCTTCCCTGCTCACCTCCAT
>JBGSXH010000450.1:0-3874 GCA_041751515.1 Cyclobacteriaceae bacterium
ATGCTTTTGTTATTGACATAATACTATTTTCTATTGTTGCTATTATTTTCAGTTAGTTTTACTATTGAGCTGGAACAAGCACTATCCCCTGTACATTAGCTGGTATTTAATTTCAAAAGGCTCTAATGAGGATTCAGGCAGTGGGCTCAAAACTGATGGTCTAAAAATACAAAAACTCTCGTTTCATCACGAAAGTTCGCCATTGTTTTTATGCGCCAGCCGGCAGTGTCTGTACTGACGAACAGCATCAAGCGAAGCGTATCATCAGCAATTTTGAAATTAAGCAATGTACATCAAAAGTAAGCAGCCTGCTGCCAGCACTCCAGCCCATTGCCTGCCCACTAAGCGCAAGCATTCAATGCGCTTTTCGGATTGGCCCGAAAAAAAAGCGCAGGTAATCAATATCAAATTAATGAGTTTATTACCTGCGCTTCAATAGAAGGCACTGAATCTATTGCCGATTTAAAACTACTAAGTAGTATTTATTTGGCTACCAGATTCTTAAAAGCTGATCCGAAAATCAGATAGCTGGTATTTCCTCCAATCGTGCCTTCGTTTTGTCCCCAGAAAAATGGCCAGTCGTCATAGTTTTCAAAATGATCGGGTTGCCTGAATAATAACCCTGGCGCTACATTCCCTGGTATAAATGAAAAATCTGCCCTGTTATTACCATAAAATACCTCTTTCGGACGAGTAGCGCCCACTGTGGCCACCAGGGAATAATTATGGTATGGATGGCAGCCAAATAACCAATTGGTGGTCTTGAAAGCATGAGTAGCATCGATTATGTCCGGAAAATGGTCATTGGCAAAGCTAATGGTCGTACCAAAGTTCACCACTGCACCACTCCCTGCCCAGTTACCCAGGCCGATGGGAACTCCGTACGGATTATCCTTTTCCAGTTCATCTATATAGGCTTTGTACCTCACAACATGTGGGCGCAGTTCTTCCTTGAACGATGCATCCATATGTGGTATGCCATGCAGTGCCTTTAAAAGCACAAAACTGACATTGCGCTCAAGAGCGGGCCATAAAAGTGTTTGAAATTGATCAGCATATTGCTGCTCTCCGGTTGATATGTACAGCTGCAGATTGGTAGAAATATCTGCTACTGATGCCCACTCCCTGCGAGTGCTATCCTGCGGCTGATCAGCAAGCAATGCAGTGGCTTCTTTTAATAGTCTTTTCGATTGATATAAGGCCCTTTCAGAAAGATCGTCATTGTACCCTTTCAGTGCCCTGCTCGCTGCGGCAAACATGGTGGCAGCTCTTAAGTCACGAGCAGCATCTCTGCTTGTAAATGCCCACATATCATCCTTCACTCCGCTCGACTGCCCATCAGCGGCCACTTCGTAAGGACCGAGGTCAGGATTATAAGGAAGGCCGTCTGTTATGGAAGCGGCGTCACCAAGGTGATGGTAATTGTGGAGCACCGCGTTCGAAAGCGTTAGAGCCATGTGGCCGATAATCTCTGCCTGCGCTACCAGATTTAAGGTGCCATGCTCAATGAACTGCAACATGTCTGGCGTTCCATCCGGACGGTGAAGCACAACATGGCGAGATTCCTGATCTACAAAAGTCTGATCGCGTAAAGGTTTGAAAGACTCCCATGTCTGAACAAAGTTCTGCACTACGCTAATGTTGGCGCCCGTCTCAATATCAAAATCTCCAGCATCGAAAAAACCCCCTACATTCAATCCTGGAATCAATTCCAGCGCTTCATACTCGGTATCGGTAGTGGGCCCTTGCTGATGGATGTCAAAATGATCTGTATTGGGTGGTGCCTGAAGATAGCCTTCCTTAAATGGCTCACCGTGCCATACCCTGTAACCCTCCTTGACGAACATATGATTCATATGGATGGGAATCCATATATCGCTGGTAGCGTCAGTAATTTTATCGTAAACACTATTGTCAATTAGGAAATTATTTGTTTTCAAGTCACCATATTGAATATAGTATATACCTGGAGTGTTCACGGAGGTAAAATCGAATTTTACATAGTGATATTTAAAATAGTCACCCCAGGGTGCAATATTGTCGCTGTATACTTCGGTAGCTTTACCATCTTCATCCAATTTATACAAGGATGCTGCAGCAAGCGGTTTGTCATTTTTGTCGAGTTCGATGACGGCAACTTTGGGTTGCGTGGGGAGATAGCCTACTTGAGAGAAACCGATGTTCGGCTCTCTAATCCAGTCGTCGATGGCATTGGGTTCCACCGTCCAGGTCAACACCTTACCTGTTTTTCCTGCAGGCAGTAAACTGCGAACGACATACCAGCCGTTTTGCGCCAGGACTCGACCATCAAAAAGCATAAGGTCAGCATCCTCTGAAGTAATTTTTACCATCCGTGAGGGTTCATCGGGTGCGAGCAGAAAGGTGCGTCCGGTTTCGAGAGGAAGCGGATCGATAAATTCGCCCGTTCCCCTATCGTCATAGGTTTCATACCCTTTGAATTGCTTCAGCTTTTCACTATTGGGTCTGGCAGTAGTTTCACCGACGACATAGCGCGGAAACCGATTCAAACGCCCATCCATTAAAAAGGTTTTTGCCCAATATTGCGAGGGTAGAAATTCAAGATTAAAGCCTGCATTGCCTTCCAGTGCTTTAGGAACCGGCTTGTCCAGGTAAACGGATATCTCAACACCTTTGCCCTTCGCCGTGACAACCACGCGGGAATCAAAATCATAATCTTCGTACCTTAGCATAGCCTCAATGGAATTCGACTCGCGGTCGACCTTTAGGTTAGAAACTGCAGGAATGAGATCCCACTGCTCCGGCGTATTGGAAAGTCGCACCGCACCACCCTGCGCCGTACGTACACCGTGGTGAATTAATTCGATACCGGCGTTCTTCTCATCATTAAAGCCTCCGGTAAAGAGGTTATTGTAGACAAGCACATTAACGCCTTGCCTTTCAAAATACTCACGATCATTAAGTTTTAAATCCTGGGACCAGGCATGCTGAGATGCCGATGCAAGTATTAAACCCACTGAAAAAAATAGCAGTTTTTTCATATTGTTAAATAATTTATCTAAATACATTGCAAACATTTAAATGTAAAACAAAACAGGCTTAAATGCTATGGCAAAAATTATAAAAAAGTATGATGACTTCAACTTGACTCCTTGTACAGATGATCACTTTTGTGCTGTAGCTTATCTATATTCTATGTCTACTACCTGATTTTAGCATCCGCGCGCTATGGGCTTATGGCTCAAGCCAATCTGTATATTTCAATTGCTAATACTGTATTTGAGACTCAACCCTCAAACAGAGTCCCCGCAGCATTGCGGGATAAGTTATTCAGCTCCTTATGGACGCTACTGTAGGATCACTCCCCCGTTTCAAAACGTATCGTTCAGCAGCACATCATCTCCTTTGTAGCTGTATAGGCAGTTTAGAAAACTACCCATGAAAAGGAATTACCAAACCTTAATTATGCAGGCAAATTGTTTAACGGAATTCAGCTTGGAGAAGGCAGTATTTCAAGACGTTTGCTTCCATGTGCATCACGCATTTTTTAATTTGGCTAAAGCCAATCATATCGACCTTCCATGAAGGAATGGGCTGAAGCCACATTCCTATTCAGATTGCATTTGAGCTGCAGAATATCAATCCTTATCACCAAATAGCCTCCTGCTTTAGCTGGAGGACACCAACGCTATTTCAACATGGGCTTTAGCCAAATTCTTCATCCTGCTGCCAAGGAAGATGTCGGTTCATCCTGCATATTTTCATTAGGCTAAAGCCAATGATGTTAACCTTCCACAAGGAAATGGGCTGAAGCCACATTCCTATTGAAAACACATTTGAGCTGCAGAATATCAATCCATATCCATGAATAGCCTCCTGCTTTAGCTGGAGGACA
>JBGSXH010000451.1:0-2124 GCA_041751515.1 Cyclobacteriaceae bacterium
TGGTTTGATAAAATGATTTCGGTCCGATTTGAAAATGCAAACCTTCCATGGTTTCAGTGATGAAAGCTTTTCCATGGACATTTTTTATTTCCAGGTCGTGGAATGTCTCATTTCCTTTATTATTCACAACGATATTGAGCGAAGTAATTTCCGGAAATTCAGCAACTAAATGCGAGCATAAAATGTCCATAGCAGCATCTTCATAACCGATTTGCAAAATCACCATTACCTCACCTGTATTAGCTGTACGAATGATGAGATTACGCAACTGTCCTTCATGTGTATGCAAATCGAAAAAAGGCATGTTATTGGCCATTGCAAAATTGCGTACAGCCATTCGGATAGGGTTAGAAGGCTCAGGTTGTAAATAGCAATGCTCGATATCGATTATTTTATCAAACCTCCCGGGCATATGGAAGCCGAGGGCATTTCTGTCAATACTTACCTCGGAAGCAATTTCTTCCGGCTCCAGCCATCTTTTATTAGAAAAAGTGAATTCTAGTTTATTACGGTAATAGCGGGTTGCTTCAGAACCCAGAATGGGCATAATTTCCGGCAAGGCTACTTTGCCAATGCGCTGCAGCTGGTCAATTACCTGCTGTTGTTTAAAATGTAACTGTTCCTCATAGGGAATATGCTGCCATTTACAGCCCCCACAGCGGTCAAAATGTTCGCAGAATGGCGTAACACGTAAAGGAGATAATTCATGAAATTTTACCGGATAAGCTTCAATGTAATTTTTCTTTTTCTTCTTAACACGGACGTCCACAATGTCCCCGGGTGCAGATTTTTCAATAAAAATGACCAGATCATCCTGAAAAGCAATGCATTTGCCTTCAGCAGCAAATCGCTCCACCTTCAGGTGGGTAATATCTTTTAACTTTTTTCTTGGCATATTAACTTAGTAATAGCAACGCTGGTGAGGTGCCAGTCGTCACGGTATGTTTTGATGATGTTGCTATAGGTTTTTCGCAATAGCAAACCCCAGAGCCTCCAGACCATAGGTTTTGACTATCTTACTGCATGCATTGCTGCAAATGCCTTATTGAGGTCTTCAATAAGTAACTCAGGCTCTTCAAGTCCGGCATAAAAACGGATCATATTAATGGGGAAAGTTGCTTTGTTGTAATTCTGAGAGCTTTGCAATACGATAGCAGGGAAGATGAGCGATTCATAACCACCCCAACTACAAGCCATGATAAAATACTGTAGAGCATTGCAAAAAGCCTCAATCTTGATCGGATCTTCGGTCTTCAACGTAATGCTGAACTGCCCAGTACCACGTTTGAGGTATTTTTGTGCCAGTGCATATTGTGGATGGGAGGAATGCTGCGGGTAGAAAATACGGTCAACATCCGGATGACTGTCCATGTAGTCAATTAGTGCAGCTGTCGTTTTTTCTGCCTTTTCCATGCGAATGGGCAAAGTACGCATGCCTCTTAGCAAAAGCCACGCATTCATTGGACTAATTACGCCACCAAGGGTCATGAACTCACTTTTGAAGATTTTACTGACCATGTTTTTCGATGCACAGAGGACACCAGCAACGGTATCGCTATGACCGCTCAAATATTTTGTGGCGGAATGTAAAATTATATCTGCGCCATCTTCAGCTGGATTGTAATTGATAGGGCTTGCATAGCTGTTATCAACAAGCACTAGCAAATTATGTGCGTGCGCCCATTGAGCAATTGCCTTGACATCCTGCATTTCGAAAGTCCAGCTATTAGGTGTTTCCAGGAAAATCATGCGAGTAGTAGGCTGCAGGGCCTCTTGGAAATTTTCTACCTTGTCTCCTTCAACCATGGTAGTATTGACGCCAAACCGGGGCAGCAATTCATTAAATAGTGTGGATGACCAGCTGTAAGGCTTTTTGACGCTGATAATATGATCCCCCTGCCTCACATTGGCCATGACTGCAGCACCTATGGCAGCGCTACCACTGGCGAACAGTAAAGCATCTTCAGTCTTTTCCAATGCTGCCATCTTCTTTCTGACAATCTCAATGGTTGGGTTGTTCCCACGGGTATAGAAGTAGCTTTCATCCTCATGCTGCAGGCTTTCGCGCATTTCAGTGACTGTATTAAAGCAAAAATTGGAGCTCTGAACGATAGGCGGAGACGC
>JBGSXH010000452.1:0-4408 GCA_041751515.1 Cyclobacteriaceae bacterium
CTGGCAGAAACCATGGCGCTGCTATTACCGGGTGAAGGCCCGGGCAGCATTGAAGGGCTCAATTATTGGATGCACTATATTCTTAGCTTAAAAGAGAAGCCGGAAGCTGACAAAAAAAACAATATTACGCAGGCCTGGAAGCAATTCACCAAAGCAGAACGCCTGGTATTTAACAAATTGCTCACCAGCAGTTTTCGGCTGGGTGTTTCCCAAAATCTGGTGACCCGTGCCGTAGCCGAAGCGTACGAGATCGACAAAGCCATTATTGCCCACAGGATCATGGGTAATTGGGACCCTGTGACCACCTCATTTCAGGAGCTTGTTTTGGAAGAACAGCAAAACGAAGACGAAAGCAGACCCTACCCTTTTTACCTTGCCTATGCTATCGATGGTCACCCCGAAGACCTGGGCAATTCCAACGACTGGATAGCCGAATGGAAATGGGATGGCATCCGGTCGCAAATCATTGTTAAAAGTGATACTGTATATATATGGTCCCGCGGAGAAGACCTTATCACCGAAAAGTTTCCTGAACTGGAGGTGTTTACCCACTTACCGAATGGCACAGTGATCGATGGCGAGCTACTGCCCGTAAAAAATGGTCTTCCTCTCCCCTTTGGCCTTCTACAAACCCGGATAGGCAGAAAAAATATCAGCAAGAAGCTACTGCAAGACGCGCCGGCTGCCATTTTCGCATATGATATTTTGGAGTTTGAAGGAAAGGACATCCGCACGGTACCGTTTGCTGAACGCAGAGTATTACTTGAAAAAGTAGTGAGAGCAGCAGCCAATGAAAAACTGCTAATTTCCCCGCAGGTCGCTTTTGAATCCTGGGCTGATCTGGAGGAAATCAGAAAAGATTCAAGGGATATGATGCCAGAAGGCATCATGCTGAAAAGAAAAAGTAGCCATTATGGGGTTGGAAGAAAAAAGGGCGACTGGTGGAAATGGAAGGTTGAGCCATTGACAATCGATGGCGTTTTAATCTACGCGCAAAAAGGCCATGGCCGGCGCGCAGACTTATATACTGATTACACATTTGGCGTTTGGCAGGATGATATACTTGTACCGTTTGCCAAAGCTTACAGTGGCTTGACAGACAAAGAGATAAGAAGAGTCGATAACTTTGTAAAGAGAAATACGAAAGAACGTTTTGGCCCTGTAAGAACCGTGAAGCCAGACTTAGTTTTTGAAATCGCTTTTGAGGGAATACAGGAGTCTAACAGACACAAATCAGGTGTGGCAGTACGATTTCCCCGAATTTTAAGATGGCGGGAAGATAAACCCAGCAAGGAGGCCGATACACTCGAAAACCTACAGCAATTACTCAATCTTTATGGCAAATAAGGCATTGGCGCCAGCCCGAAAATGGTTCAAACAGCAAGGATGGAAAGCGTTCGAATTTCAGGAAAACACCTGGAAGCGCTATCTGGCAGGGGAAAGTGGATTGCTGAATGCGCCAACTGGTAGTGGAAAAACTTACGCTTTATGGCTTGCCTGCTTATTGGAAGCAATTCAACAAAACAATTTCAAGCGCACCCGCAAGGTGCAGGTGATCTGGCTTACACCACTGCGAGCTTTAGCTGAAGACATCAAATCCGCTATGATCAAAGCAGTAGATGGACTGGAAGGCGGCTGGGAAGTAGCAGTCAGGTCTGGGGATACCAGTGCGTCACAGCGTCAAAAAATTAAGAAATCAGCTCCGGAATGCTTGATTACCACTCCTGAAAGCTTGCATTTACTATTGAGTCAAAAAGACAAGGCTTTATACTTCCAGGATTTAAAGGTGGTGGTAGCAGATGAATGGCATGAATTGTTAGGCACGAAGAGAGGCGTGCAGGTCGAACTGGCGTTAGCCAGCCTGAAGTCCATCACCAAACAGCCCCTGAAAATATGGGGCATCTCAGCCACTATCGGCAACCTGGAGCAGGCAAAAAGTGTCTTGCTCGGTAGCGCTAAGGGAAGCATCGTGAAAGCCAATGTCGAGAAAGCGCTGGAAATACATTCTATTATTCCGGAAAAGATTGAAAACTTCCCCTGGGCTGGTCATTTGGGAGTCAAACTGATGGCTCAGGTCATGCCCGTCATTTACAATAGCCGCACTACCCTGCTTTTTACCAATACGCGCTCTCAGACGGAAATTTGGTATCAGAAAATCCTAGAAAAGCATCCCGACCTCGCAGGCCAAATGGCCATGCATCATGGCTCCCTGGATCAGGAAGTACGTTCCTGGGTGGAAAATGCCTTGCATGAGGGGAAACTTAAGCTGGTAGTTTGTACATCGAGTCTGGACCTAGGTGTCGATTTCCGTCCTGTCGATACTGTTATTCAGGTGGGCAGTCCAAAAGGTGTGGCGCGTTTTCTTCAAAGAGCCGGAAGAAGTGGTCACCAACCCGGAGCCAAGAGCGTATTATATTTTGTACCGACACATGCCCTTGAATTAGTTGAAGCTGCAGCCTTAAAACAGGCCATCACCGAAAAAGAGTATGAAGCTCGCTGGCCTCTGCAAAATTCTTTCGATGTATTATGTCAATTTTTAATGACCCTTGCCGTTGGAGAAGGCTTTAAAGCTAATGAACTCTTTATTTTGATTAAGCAAACCCATGCCTACCAGGAGCTGCAGGAAAAGGATTGGCAATGGTTGCTGACTTTTTTGACCACCGGCGGTAAGAGCTTGGAGCAATATGATGAATATGCCAAAATGATCGTCGAAGACGGTGTGCACAAGGTTATCAACAGGCGCACAGCCATGCGGCATAGAATGCATATGGGCACTATTGTCAGTGACCCCATGGTAAAGCTCAAATATACTTCCGGGGGCTATATTGGCAGTGTGGAAGAAGGCTTTATTAGTAAACTCAATAGTGGGGATACCTTCTGGTTTGCAGGAAGAAGTCTGGAATTTGTAAGATTAAATGGCCTTAATGCCCAGGTGAAACGGAGCAATAAAAAGACCGGACTCATCCCAAAATGGATGGGCGGCCGAATGCCCCTCAGCTCACAACTTGCACGCTTGCTGCAGGAAAAATTAAGCAATGCTGCTGATGGCCATTTTTTGGGTGAGGAAATGCAGGCATTAAAACCTCTCTTGCAGCTACAGCAAAAATGGTCGGCGATACCAGAATCACGTATTCTCTTAATAGAACATATGCAAAGCCGTGAAGGAGACCACTTGTTTTTCTTCACTTTCGGCGGTCGCTTTGTCCACGAGGTTTTGGCGGCCCTTGTAGCCTATCGAATCGGTAAGCTCAAGCCCCTTTCCTTCTCTATTGCCATGAATGATTATGGTTTCGAACTGCTTTCTGACCAGAATATTCCTATAGAAGAAGCGCTAAGTTTAGACCTTTTCAGCACAGATCATCTTAAAGAAGACATTGCAGCCAGTATTAATGAAGCAGAAATGGCCAAAAGAAAATTTCGCGATATAGCCGCAATCGCCGGTTTGGTATTCATGGGGTATCCTGGAAAACTAATAAGCTACCGCCATTTGCAGGCGAGCTCCCAACTGCTTTTTGACGTCTTCAGTCAGTATGAACCTGACAATCTACTCTTGAAACAAGCCAGAGAGGAAGTACTGACCTTACAACTCGATTTTAACAGATTGCTGGATGAGCTGGCCTACCTCAATAGCAAGAAGATTGTACTAAAAAAAATCCCGAAGCCTACTCCATTTGCGTTTCCGATCATGGTTGATAGACTTCGGGAAAAGTTAAGCTCTGAAAAACTGGAAGATCGTATCAAAAAAATGCAGCTTCAATTGGAAGATTATGCGCGCAAAGGAGAATCAAAAAGAAGCAAATCTACTCAACGCGAGTCCAGGTGACAGTACGGCCGATGAGTGATATCCCCACATAGCCCCTAACCTCCAATTTGTTATCCTTCTCCTTTTTGATGATAGAACTGTAAGTTTTTCCGTTTTTAGGATCATAAATGGTGCCTTCTTCCCAACTATTATTGCCCTGATATTCGAAATCTTTCAAAATATCCAATCCCTTAATTTCTCGAGACCGCTTTTCTTTTAGTGGGTTATTTTTGTCAGTTTTGGCCTTTCCACCTTCTAAAGGATCTTTTAACCAGACAATTTTGCCGCAAAATTTTTCTCCACACTTGTAAATTTCAATTCTGGCATCACGTTCAGTATTATACCATTCACCAAGAATCGCATCTTCTCCCTGCTTTTGCGCTTCAGCAAAGGAAAACGATAATGAAAACAGGGTGAATAAGAATACCCTGAGCATTTTTGATTGATATATCATATAGGTTTAAAAATTCGATGGATGTAAAAAAGCTGAATCAAATAAATAAGTAAAACTACTATCTGTAATATAATGAGATAATGGAAATTTTAAAAATTGCTGCACTGTTAAAACGTCAGTTTATAAATCATAAATTTTAATGTAAGCTTATC
>JBGSXH010000453.1:0-1795 GCA_041751515.1 Cyclobacteriaceae bacterium
GGAAACTATGGACGTACTGGACAAAAATGGGCTAAATATCAATGTGGACGTAACACTGCGTTTTCACCCGATATATGACAGTATTGGCGAAATATTTGAAACTTTTCAGCGGGATTATATTCGCAGACTAGTCATCCCTGAAGTACGGTCAACAGTACGACAAGTCATGGGACGCTTTTCTGCCGAGGAAATTTATTCGACCAGACGTTCAGAAGTTGAGAACGCAATAAAAGGGGAAACAGAAGCAATTTTAGGTGCGCCTGGCAATAATATTGTCATGAGAGCTTTATTGATCAGGTCAATTGCTTTGCCTGAGCAAATACGTGTAGCTATTGAAAACAAATTGAAGCAAGAACAAGAAGCTTTGGCATACCAATTTAGGCTGGACAAGGAACGAAGTGAGGCAGAAAGAAAAAGAATTGCAGCAGAAGGTGAAGCACAGGCAAATAAAATCATCAATAGCAGTTTGACTAATGAACTATTAAGAATGCGCGGTATAGAAGCCACACAGGAATTAGCTAATTCACCTAATGCCAAAACAATAGTCATAGGAGGAAAAGATGGGCTGCCGTTAATTTTGGGTGGTAATTAAATCATTAAATGGAAATCATTGTTATTAAAAATAAAAAACACCAAAAATGTCAAGAACAGCAGAAATCATTTTAGATGGTAAGTCCTATCAACTACCAGTAATTGAAGGAACCGAGAATGAACTAGCCGTCGATATCAGTAATCTCAGGGCACAGACTGGATATATTACCCTAGATCAGGGTTTTAAAAATACGGGTTCTACCACAAGCTCTATTACCTTTTTAGATGGTGAAAAAGGGATACTGCACTACAGAGGCTACCCAATCGATCAATTGGCAGAGCATTCCTCTTTTCTGGAGGTTGCCTATCTTCTTATTTTTGGTGAACTTCCTACCAACGTGGAATTGGAGTCATTTAAAAAAGAAATCACTCAGCATACCCTGATTCACGAAGATTTTCATAAAATGCTGGATGGATTTCCATCTGTAGCCCACCCAATGGGGGTTCTTTCTTCATTGGTCACGGCCATGACAGCTTTTTACCCCAAAAGCCTCGATCCTAACCGATCATGGGAAGAAGTGCGTCTATCGATTATTCGGATTTTAGCTAAGATGCCTACCATGGCAGCATTTGCTTACAAAAATAAAATCGGTCATCCACTTATGTATCCCAGTAATAAGCTGGACTACTGCACCAATTTTCTTCATATGATGTTTGGCCTTCCGAGCCAGCCATACGAGGCGAATGATGTCGTATCAAATGCACTGGATAAACTATTGATCTTACACGCTGACCATGAACAAAACTGTTCAGCATCAACCGTAAGGATAGTAGGTAGCTCTCAGGCAAGCCTTTATGTGTCTATTTCAGCGGGCATCAATGCACTTTGGGGACCTCTACATGGCGGTGCAAATCAGGCGGTCATCGAGATGCTGGAAAGTATTAAGACTGACGGGGGTGACGTGAAAAAATGGATGGACAAAGCTAAGGATAAAGATGATCCATTTAGATTGATGGGCTTTGGTCACCGAGTTTATAAAAACTTTGATCCGCGCGCTAAAATCATTAAAAAAGCAGCTGATGATGTGTTAAGTTCATTAGGTATCCACGATCCAGTATTGGAAATTGCCAAAGGACTGGAAGAACAGGCTTTGTCGGACGATTATTTTGTTGAAAGAAAATTATACCCTAATGTAGATTTCTACTCAGGTATCATTTATCGTGCATTAGGTATCCCGACAGAAATGTTTACAGTGATGTTTGC
>JBGSXH010000454.1:0-5262 GCA_041751515.1 Cyclobacteriaceae bacterium
TTTCGCCGCAACATGGGCTTGTAGGCGATGTGCAGGATAATATGGTGGAGACTACGCATTATGAACATCCTTATTTTAAATTGCCGATTTACAGTTTGTATTCCGAAACCAGAAAGCCAACGGATGAAATGCTGGAAGGTATTGATACCGTGGTGGTGGATTTGCAGGATGTCGGCACCCGTGTATACACTTATATATATACACTCACTTTAACCATGGAAGCCTGTGCAGCAAAAGGCATTCGTGTGGTGGTACTTGATCGTCCAAATCCTGTTAATGCGAGCACCTTAGAAGGCAATGTTTTGGAGCTACAATACCAGAGTTTTGTAGGCCGGCATCCCATTCCGGTGCGGCATGGCCTGACAATCGGTGAAGTGGGAATAATGGCCAATAAGTATTTTCAGGCACCATGCGACCTGGAAGTAATTACAATGCAAGGCTACGAAAGGAACATGTTCTTTGAGGCTACCGGCCTTCCCTGGGTGATGCCTTCACCCAATTTGCCAACGATTGAAGCGGCATTTCCATTCATTGGTACGGTGCTTTTTGAAGGAACAAATATTTCAGAAGGACGTGGGACGACCCGGAGTCTAGAAATTATTGGCCACCCCAATATAGAGCCTTATGAGTTCCTGGAATTATTATCACCAAAAATGCATGCTGCAGGCCTGTCTGGTTTTAAGCTGCGGCCTGTGGTATTTTTGCCTACTTTTCAGAAACACCAGGGCAAATCATGTGGTGGCTATCAAATACATGTGACGGACCGGGAAAGATTTCAGCCCTGGTTATTGACACAGCTATTGTGCAGGGAACTTTATCACTACCTTGGCGACAAGTTTCAGTGGAAGCAGCCCCCTTACGAGTATGAGTATGAAAAAATGCCCATTGACATGATCAACGGTACCGACAAAATCAGGCTTTGGGCTGAGCAAAATGGGAGTATGGCTGCTTTAAAGACTATCGAAGCTGCTGGAATGGATGATTATATGGAAAAACGAAAAACGATACTATGCTATTAAAGAGAAATACATTGCGCATTGCAGCGCTGCTATGTTGCCTTGTGGCCGGCAGCATAGGACAGGGCTTTGCTCAGAAAGTACCGGACTTTAATCGGTTTATCAACAGTCAGCACAATTGGGTAGATTCTGTCTTTCAGACCATGAGCATGGATGAAAAAATAGGGCAATTGATTGTCGCTGCAGCCTATACCAACCGTGGTAAAGCCCATGCAGATAGCATTCAAATGCTGATCAAAGACTATAAGATTGGCGGACTCATTTATTTTCAGGGTGGTCCTGTACGGCAGGCCCGACTCACCAACCAATATCAGAAAGCTGCCAAAGTACCCTTAATGATTGCCATGGACCTGGAATGGGGGCTGGGCATGCGCCTGGATAGCACCATTAATTTCCCCTATCAAATGGCGCTTGGTGCTATAACCAACGATAAACTTGTGGAGGACATGGGCGTGGCCATCGCTGAGCAGTGCCGCAGGCTGGGCATTCATATTAATTTTGCCCCGGTGGTAGATGTGAATAATAATGCGGCAAACCCCGTTATCAATTATCGGTCCTTCGGCGAAGACAAGGACAATGTCGGGCGTAAAGGCATAGCCTATATGAAAGGCATGCAGAAAACCGGCATTCTGGCCACTGCCAAGCATTTTCCGGGACATGGCGATACCGATACAGATTCGCACTATGCATTGCCTGTTGTACAACATACGCGGGAAAGGCTGGATAGTCTGGAACTGGCTCCGTTCAGAGATATGATTGCCGCCGGAACTGGAGGAATGATGGTGGCACACATGAGCATTCCGTCGCTGGACAATACCAAAAATCTGCCTTCCACTTTATCCAAACCTATTGTTACTGACCTGCTTAAAAATGAAATGGGTTTTGAAGGGCTTACTTTTACTGATGCCATGAATATGAAAGGCGTCACCAAATTTCATGAGCCTGGTAAAGCAGACGCCATGGCTTTACTGGCAGGCAATGATGTGCTGGAGTTTACACCTGACATTCCCAAAGCAGTAAAGGAAATTAAAGCACTCATCGACCGTGGTGAATTAACTGAAGCTGAGATCACCAAAAGATGTAAGAAAGTGCTGGCAGCCAAGCTTTGGTTTGGCCTGGACAAGCCTGCAGACATTAAAGCCGAAAACATCATTGCTGAGTTAAATAGCAAAGAACACAAAGCACTTAACAGAAAACTGATTGCCGCTTCGCTGACTGTCATACAGGAAGAGCAAGTACTGCCCATAAAGCAGCTGAAAGGGAAGAAATTTGCGGTGGTTTCAGTGGGCAAGGGAGACCCCACTGCCTTTCAAAAGCGGGTGAAATCTTATGTGGATGCTGCTGTTTATAACCTGCCCAATAAGGCAAGCAACGATATGATCAGCCTCATAGAAAAGCAACTGGCAGATTATGATGAAGTAATTATCGCGGTGCATCAGCAAACGCGAAGGCCTTCTAATAACAAGGTTTTGACAAAAGAACTGATCAGTTTTGTGGACAGGCTGGCGGCTAGGGGTAATGCTACAGTAGCTTATCTGCGCAATCCATACACATTATCTCAATTTCAGAATATTCATACTGCCAAGGCGATTGTATTGGGTTATGCAGATGATGATGATGTACAGGACCTAAGCGCGCAGTTAATTTTCGGCGCTTTGAATGCCAGCGGTAAGCTGCCTATTTCTGTGAATGAGCACTTCAAAGCTGGAGATGGTATACCCATCAATGCTTTGGGTCGCTTGAAATATGTGCTACCGATTGATGTCGGGATGAACGTGGAAAAGCTGGGGGATATTGACAGCCTTGTGGCGGAAGCCATACGGGAAAAAGCCATTCCCGGAGCGCAGGTGCTGGTGGCTAAGAATGAGCAGGTTGTGTACCATAAAGCTTTTGGGTATCATACCTTTGATTCTACTTCAGCAGTGGAATTAGACGATTTGTATGATTTGGCTTCTGTTACTAAAATCAGCGCTTCCCTATTAGGTATTATGAAACTATATGAGGAAGGGAAAATTGACCTTGATGCGCCCTTGTCGACCTATGTCCCAGAGCTGAGGCGCTCCAATAAAGCTGACCTGACCATGCGAGAAATGCTCACCCACCAGGCCCGCTTGAAGGCCTGGATTCCTTTTTGGCAGGATACGAAGCGCAAAAGCGGGAAATTCAAATGGTATACTTTCAAAGAAGATTCCAGCAGAAGATTCCCCTATAAGGTGGCAGATAACCTTTACCTGCATCGTAATTATGCCAATAAGGTGTTCAAAGCCATACGCAAGGCCCCCCAAGGTGACAGCACTGCATATGTGTACTCCGATCTTTCTTTCTATTTGTACCCTCGCATCATCACTGAACTTTCAGGCCAGGATTTTGAAAAGTATCTGAAAGAGAACTTTTACGAGCCTATGGGTGCCAATACCCTGACCTACAATCCGCTGCGTTTTCATTCGCTGGAAGACATCGTCCCTACAGAGTATGATTCGCTGTTTAGGAAAACACTCATTCACGGGCGGGTGCATGATGAAGGCGCTGCCATGTTAGATGGGGTTTCCGGCCATGCGGGCCTGTTTGGCAATAGTGCAGATTTGGCCAAACTGCTGCAAATGTATCTGAACTTTGGTACTTACGGCGGTGAACGCTACTTGGAAAAAAGCACTTTTGATGAATTCACCCGCTGCCAGTTTTGCGATGAAGGTAACCGGAGGGCCCTAGGTTTCGACCGTCCCAATATGGTCTATAAAGAGCCAAGCAATGCTGCCGAATCCGTAAGTCAGAGCAGTTTCGGTCACACAGGTTTTACCGGTATTTTCACCTGGATGGATCCCGAACACGAACTGCTATACATCTTCCTTTCCAACAGAGTATACCCAACGCGGGAAAACACCAAATTATACAAACTAAACACCCGCACCAAAATCCAGCAGGTGTTGTATGATGCATTGGAAAAAGAGCAAATCAAAGCCAAATTGCATTAATCTGCTGATTTTTTCAGATTCAAGTCCCTCAGATTTTCTCTTAATTTCTGCATAAAGTCATCTCCCGGATCAGTTTTTTCCGTTCTGTAACTTTCATCTGTTTCCTTAAATAGGGTTGTTCCCCGAAAGTTATTGTATTCGTGATGGCCGATCATATATTCCAGGGGGTATTTGTTATGTAGATAGCGGATAATCGTTTCATTCGCCTTCAATTGCTCCTTCGTTAAAAGGGCATCATCACTGCCGACATTCTCTATGCCTACTGCCAGATAGTTTAAGCCGATCACATGCCGTGCGAAAGCCGTGTCCGGCAATTGCCGGTAAATGCTACCATCTCTGTCCACCAGAAAATGTGCGCCAACATTCAGTGCACTCGCGCTTGCAATGTCGCCACGGCCTGCACCCGGCAATGCAGCAGGATACATGATCTCATGGCTTTTTTCCAGATCATTCATGGCAGTCCAGTGTACGACTACCATTCGGGGTGTAATGTATGGGCCAACGCCTTCGATGCCGTGTCTTTCGGCCATATATTCCTCGGAAAGCGCCATGCGTTCTTCATCCCAGACAATGGGCTTTTCCCTGAATTGCTCAGGAGAGCAGGCGCAGGCTATCGCCAGGAAGACGAACAGTGCTTTATTCATCTTTATTGGTCGTATAATCGTAAATAAGTTTGGAAACATCGGCCAGCATTTGTGTGCCTTTGTCGGAATTCGTCATGTTTTTGCTGAGCAGCACCAAAATATAGTGGCGGCCATCGGGCAGATAAACAATGCCGGAATCGTGGTGTACCCCATCTATAAAGCCGGTTTTATGCGCAACTTTTACATTTTCCGGCAATTGCGCCGGAATGATTTCATTGTACTGCTGATCAAATAAAATATCGATCATGGCCTGGGATGCTTGTTCATCGACCCATTCTTTTTTGGCAAGTTTTTCATAGATGATGGCCAGGTCCTTAGCGGTGGTAGTATTGGAGAGCCCGGCATCAAAAGCTTTTATGTCTTCCACACCACGCAGTACTGCGATCTTTTCTGCTCCTGCTTCCCGCATAGTGGCGGTTACCGATTGGCCGTCGACCAGCTCAATGACGATATTGGTAGCGAGGTTGGAGCTGTAAATGATCATATCATAGACCAATTCGCGGATGGTCCGCTTTTCACCAATGGCCTCGTACAAGGCTTCTCCGCCATCGCGGTCCACCTCCAGCGAAAAATTGGTACCATCGACAATGCTGATGAATTGATTTTTAATGGTCAGGCTATCGTAAAGGT
>JBGSXH010000455.1:0-2574 GCA_041751515.1 Cyclobacteriaceae bacterium
AGCGATAAATAGTAAGTGCTGAAGCTTGCATAGGCGACAATTGGTACGCCTAAATATAGCCACATAATGTAGAAAAAGTAATTTAAACGAAGTCTATCCTGGCCTGAACATGTAAGTCGTTGTTCTCTAATTCCAGCGCCAATAATTGACCGAACCCTGGCTTGTCGTAAACGCATCCATTATCGAGACTTATGGCGATGGCCTGGAGTTGCAATAATTTCATTCTTATATCCTGAAATCGCGTTGGAGTATGACCGTGGAAAACTTTTTTGTTATGCACCTGCACAGTATCTACCACAAAGTTTCTAATGCTAAGCATTGCGTCTTTATCTTCGAAGGGTGCTTCTGCTGCAAAGTTGAATCCGGCGTGGACAAAAAAGCCATGTTCATCTTCGAAATAGTATTCCAATGACTCTAAGAAATCAAGGTAAGACACATTAATTTCTTGCGGATGACTAACTTCGAAGCTCTTCAGTGCCGTATCTCCACCGTTTCTGAGCCAGAAATTCAAATTACTTTCATCGTAAATGGCATCCAGCATAAACTGCTCGTGATTTCCTCTTAAGCAACGCAAATGATAGCCATCTTCCTTTAAGGCGATAATATGGTCCAGCACTCCTTTGCTATCTGGCCCCCGATCGATATAATCCCCCAGAAGGTAAAGCGTGTCTTCCTTTTGGAGCCTAAGCACATCCCTTAACATGATCTCAAATGTGATCGCACAACCGTGAATATCTGTAATTGCAAAAGTCCTCGCCATCTTATATCCTATTTATTAATAATTTCTGATGCGCTGTCACTATTAGTAATTTGCTCGGGAATACCTGATACCCCACCAGAAACAATAAACTTCATGATATCCGAACTCTGAACTCCATGGATAGGCTTTATATAGTCCTTAGGTACAATGAATAAATTCCCTGAAAAGTTATAAGAATGAGGGCAATATACCGCCACACTACCGATGACGCCAAGTGCTTGCAGATCATCCTGCGTAATAAAGCCCAATTTTTGTAAACCTGTTCCAGGATCCATTGTCACCACGACGGCCTGATTAAATTTCTTTTTGTCTCCAACGAAAGCACCTACTAAATCCTTCAGGGAAGTATAAATAATTTTTACCAGAGGAACCCTTATAAGAAAGCCTTCGAAAATATCGAAAAATGGCTTGGCCAGTAAAGTTGTTCCCAGGTAACCAAAAAGTGTAATTGTGAAGAGAATCGTCAATAGGCCCAGAAAAGGCACTTCGATAGGCAATAAACCGTCCAGCCATTGAATGGAGGCAACAATAATATACAAGGTAATGACGATAGGTACTAAAAAAAGTAAACCCCTTAAGAAATAAGATAATAACCGGTTCATGATTTGAATATATAAAAAAAGGCCTCACAAATGTAAGGCCTTTCAATATAAATAAGATTTTAATTCTTTAGATAGTAATTCCAAGAAAAGACATAAATGCAATCCCCATTAAGCCAGTCACTAGCATTGTAATACCTAGACCTTTAAGACCATCGGGCACATTGGAATACTTTAGTTTTTCCCTGATAGCTGCTAGAGCCACAATGGCCAATAAAAAGCCAACACCCGAGCCGAAGCCATAGAAACCGGCTTCCATTATAGTATAATCTCTCTGTACCATGAATAAAGACCCTCCAAGTATTGCACAGTTTACCGCAATCAAAGGCAGGAATATCCCTAAAGAACCATACAAAGCAGGCGAAACTTTATCGATAACCATTTCTACCAGCTGCACCATTGAGGCAATGATGGCAATAAACATGATAAACTGAAGGAATGAGAGGTCAACGGTTGCGAATTCTGCACTGACCCAGGTTAAAGCACCTTCTCTCAACACATATTCCTGGAGCAGCCAATTTGCAGGCACGGTAATGGTCAAAACAAATACAACCGCCATACCTAAACCAAAAGCTGTTGTCACTTTTTTAGATACCGCCAAGAAAGAGCACATACCTAAAAAGTAAGCAAAAACCATGTTGTCTATAAAAATAGACTTAATTGTTAAACTTAAATATTCCATGGGTTTTTATCTTCTAAATTAATGTTCTACATAACCTGTTTTGGAGCGCTGCACCCAAATGATGAGCCCAAGGATAATGAATGCACCTACAGGTGTCACCATCAGTCCGTTGGTAGGGAAATTATTAATGCCTACAGCTTCAAATACTTTAAAGCCAAAGATAGCACCACCACCGAGTAATTCCCTGAAGAAAGCCACAGTAAGAATGATCCAGGCGTAACCGAAACCACTACCCAGGCCGTCTAATAAAGAATCGTACGGCTTATTCCCCATGGCAAAGGCTTCTAGTCTACCCATGATAATACAGTTTGTGATAATAAGTCCAACATAGACACCTACAACCTTCTGTACATCATAAAGATAGGCCTGCAACACTTCGTTAACAAGAATAACAAGAGAGGCAACAACTGCCAACTGCACGATAATCCTAATTCTACCAGGTATTAGGTTTCTTAATAAAGAAATGAACAGATTGGCAAAGACGATAACAAATAATACCGCTAGTGACATCACCAAAGTTGGCTCCAACTGAG
>JBGSXH010000456.1:0-1596 GCA_041751515.1 Cyclobacteriaceae bacterium
AGAATGTCCTAAAAACATTAATGCCCAATACATTGAAATGATGCAGGTAAGACTCAATCAGTTACTGCATTATATTAACGACCTGACCTTATTTTCTGAAAACTCCAATACAGCGTTAAATCAGGATATCTTCTCGCTGAATCTTTTGTTCCAAAAGTCGATTGAAAGCTTCAGGTATTATAAAGACTTTCAAAAAATCAGCTTTGAAATTGAGCAAGGCACAGTTGACTTAATTATGGCGGATCAAAAGAGAGTGTCTCGCATTGTTAATAATATTATCTGCAATGCGATTAGTTACCACAACTTCCAGCATGAAGTACCAGTAATTAATATTAGCCATTTTATTCAGGAAGATGTACTTACCATCACAATCAAAGACAACGGTTCCGGCATCGATAAAGAGCTGCAACCAAAAATATTTGATATGTTTTTCAGGGGGCATGAGTCATCCAGTGGCCCCGGCTTGGGCTTGTATTTGGTCCGGGAACTACTGAATACCATGAATGGTGATATCGCTTTTACTTCAGAAAAAGGCATTGGCTCTGAATTTACCTTATTCATTCCGGTAAAACAGATTGCTCAATATGCAGGACATTCCCCTATTATCACCAGCCGCAATACCTAGCATCATTCCAACGCTCTTCCAGCTCAGTCAGGAAATACTTCTGTACTCATTTCTAGTGCCTTGTATAAAGCAGTGCTACTGTAATCAATTTTGGTTTTACGCTTTAAAGTCTCCAGAATTATTTCAGTAGGCATATTTCCTGTAAGATCATCTTTCGCCATGGGGCAGCCGCCAAAACCTTTGAGAGCGCCATCAAAACGCAGGCAGCCGGCAGCATAGGCTGCCTGGGCTTTTTCCTCGGCCTCAGCAGGCAAGCTATGCAGGTGGGCGCCAATCTCAAGTGAAGGAAATGCAGGGATTATATTTCGGAAGACAGTATCGATAAGAGCAACATCAGCGCTGCCAATCGTATCCGAGAGCGCAACGATTTCCACTTTCATCCCCTGTAATCTTTCACAGAAACTACTTAGTACTTCTGTATTGTAGGGATCTCCATAAGGATTTCCAAAACCCATAGAAAGATAGACTACTAACGTTTTGTTATGCTTAAAACATAAGTCCTGAATTTCGGCAAGTTGCTGAAATGACGCATCGATAGATTTATTTGTATTGCGTTGTTGAAATGTTTCTGAAATGGAAAGCGGAAAGCCCAGATAAGTAATTTCAGTATATTTACAAGCTTCCTCCGCTCCTCTTGTATTGGCAATAATAGCTAATAGCTTGCTTTTAGAGCCGGAAAGATCAAGCCTCGATAGCACTTCTGCAGTATCCCTCATTTGCGGAATAGCCTTAGGCGAGACAAAGCTGCCAAAATCGATTGTATCAAAACCAACCTTTAAAAGTTGGTTGATATAAGCCACTTTTGTATCCGTTGCTATAAAAGGCTTAATGCCCTGCATGGCATCTCGGGGACATTCTATTATTTTTACCATACTTTTACTACTGCTCCTTCAATTATTGAAATGATGAAATTAGTAAAAATAATTTAAAATAGTGCCTCTGCAATCTTCATTACTGAACCCGATTTACCC
>JBGSXH010000457.1:0-2187 GCA_041751515.1 Cyclobacteriaceae bacterium
GATCCTTCCCAGGGTATTTTCGCGGAATATGCCCAGGAAATTTCTGCCGCCTGGACAGGCTCTGAATTTAACTTTACGAAACATTTGCTGCAAGGTACTTTCTATCATCGCGTTTTGCCGAACCGGTTCAGCAGGACAGTGTTTTCTTCCAGACTGGCTTTAGGCCATGTAAGAGGGAGTAACATTCCTTTCACCGAGTTGCTCGATTTATGGGGTGCCTCTGAGGGCGGGGGTATACCTGTACTTGGTGGTGCTAATGCTTTGAGAGGTTATCGGGAAGGGCGATTTGCTGGTATGGTAACAGCGTTGGCCAATTTTGAGCTGCGCGCGCGCGTGTACCAGACCACAATATTGAGCCAGCACATGGCATTCTCAGCTGTGCCTTTTTATGATGCAGGCACAGTATGGGATAGTTTCCGTCAGGTGAACTTCAATACGGTCCGTGGCAACCCGGGACTAGGAGCAAGACTGGCCTGGAATCAGGCGACTATTCTCCGAATGGACTATGCCTGGTCCAGAGAAGACGCGCAATTTTTCTTCGTTTTCGGCCATACTTTTTAAGGTTTAATTCATATTCATTCATTACAATAAAAAGCGGCAACTCCCCTCAGGAGTTGCCGCTTTTTATTTGTGGTTTCCAACATTTGTCATCATTCAAGGCAGGATGTAATAGTTGCAGGTTTAGGAGGGTTAAATCTTAACCTATTTTTGATAAAAAATGGTAATAACTAGAAATATTAGCTTAAAAAGTAACTACTGATAACGTTTTCTTTGCTTTTTATGATAAAGTAGATCTGTTTTTGATGGTCATCACTCATTTTTATAGAATTTTATATTTATGTTTGTTGAAATGGTAGTATAATATTACTTCTATGTAATTGATCTAAACATTAACCCTCTTTAACCCTATTCAACATGCGACAACAATTACTTGCAGCCATCTTTTTATTTGGCATTATTGGCTTTAGCCAAGCTCAGCAAATTGGCACAGAAACAGAAGAGTCGGATTTTTCCTTCTCCGTAGGCTTACACCAGGATGTTTTTTTTGGATTTTATCCCACCCTGGCCGGTAGTTATGCAATTGGAGAGCATACTGATTTATCTTTTTATGGCATTTTGTGGACCAACCCAAATTTTAGTGCGGGTTCTCATGGCATTGGCCTGTGGACAGAATTTGGCCTGGGTGTAAACTTTAATGCAATGAACGATCAGCTTTCAATAAATCCGCAGATTGGAATCACCAATGGATCATTGCTTTCCAGTTACCTTACCGAAAGACCGGTATTTGGAGACGGAATCGTGCCTAACCTAACAGCTAATTTGAACACAGACGTTTTTGAGGCCGAGTTCTATGGAGGATATTATTTGGCACTGCGTGAAATTGGAACAGTTACGACAGATTATCTCCATTATTGGGTAAACGCCGGTTTTAAGCTCGGAAGGGTATTTTCCGCAGGTGCCTATTATGAACACCTGATTCAAACCCGCCTGACTGGTGCGGAAGGCAGTGATGTTTATCAGTGGGTAGGGCCCTATGTTCAGTTTGCCTTGCCCAACAACTGCACCGTAAAATTTGCAGGAGGCCCGGATATCGTGAGTAGTGATGAAACAAGGGACTTTTATAAGCTTTCTTTCGTGATTGATCTATAAGTGAATGAAAAGTATCTATTGATGAACATGGTCACAAAAAAGCGCTTCGATTTGCTATCAAAGCGCTTTTTTGTGATGTATGCCTACTGGCACTATCGCTTTCGAATGGTCAATTTGGCTAAGGAATCATTAAATTCAGCATCCGCATATTGTACTACTTGTGCCATTATCTTTTCGTGCACTTGTGCCAATTCTTTGTTATCGAGTGTGTCATCATTAACTTGATGCTCCAGTTTAATGATTCTAGCCATTAAGGCAGAAAGTATTTGCTGGTTCAATATCTGATTTTGTAGAAGTTGTGTCAGTAAATCTTTAGCATCAATTTCCAACTCTCCATTAATAATCTTGTCTATATCCGATTTCATGCTTTTCTGCTTTTCAGTAGGTACTTATTTTACTTAAGCCTTTAGCTGGATAATTCAATTTAATCTAATTTTTTGGTAGAAATTTTAATAGGATGCAGGATAATATTATCCTTCGGAGCAATAGTATCTGATGGTCTCCATTTTTATCTCAAGACATTTACAGGAAGGAAAT